>JAHFCZ010000041.1 GCA_023249285.1 bacterium
TGGACATCGGCGAGACCAACAATTCTTCGATTTGCTTTTGAAATTTGGCACTAAACACGCTGGAAACCATATTGGAATACGCATTGGTGATCACCGACATCATAATCAGCCCAGGGACAATAAACTGGATGTAGGAGACCCCGTGGAGATTCCCCACGCGACTCCCGATAAAGCGTCCAAAAATCAAAAAATAAAGGGTGGTGGTAATGACAGAAGGCAGCAAGGTTTGCGTCCAGATTCTAAAAATCCGGGTGAGCTCCTTCCTGATCATGGTGAGAAATCCGATCCATTGGATGCGCCACATCGTCTTATCCTTTCACCAATTTCACAAACAGCTCTTCAAGACGATTCGCTTTGTTTTTGACCCGATGGATGGGCACACCCTGAGCGGCAAACTGGACAATTAAATCCGTAATGTTTTGGCTTGAAGTTAAATCTGCTTCAATACTGCCATCGTCCATTTTTTGGAGGGGCCACGCGGGCAAAGTCCAGTCGGATTTCGATCCGGGTTCGGGATAGAGAATCACGGTTTCGGATTGTAATTGCGTGAGTAAGGCTTGGGTCGAATCATTGGCAATAATTTGGCCTTTATCGATGATGGCAATGTGTCGGCAGAGGCTTTCGGCCTCTTCGAGGTAATGTGTCGTTAAGATGATCGTGGTGCCTTTTTGATTGAGCTCTTCCAAGAAATTCCACATGGACCGTCTCATTGAAATATCCACCCCGGCAGTCGGTTCATCTAAAATCAAAATTCGGGGGTTATGAACCAAGGCCCTGGCAATCATCAACCGACGCTTCAGCCCCCCAGAGAGACGGCCCGCTGGGGTCTCATATTTTTCAGCCAACCCGAGCTGCTCGAACAGCTGCTTTGTTCGCGGCGTGGCAACACGACGCGGCACCCCGTAATAGCCGGCCTGGTTAATGACGATCTGAGCACAAGGCTCAAAAATATTGAAGTTAAATTCCTGAGGCACAACCCCGATGCTCAATTTTGCTTCACTAAGGTGCGTCTCTGGATCAAATCCGGCGATTTTAATCCGGCCGGAGCTCTTGCTTACTAGTCCACAGAGGATCCCGATGGTGGTTGATTTCCCAGCCCCATTGGGACCTAAAAGGCCAAAAAAATCACCTTCTTTTACCGTGAGATTAATGCCTTTGAGGGCTTGTAATCCCCCTTTGTATTCTTTTTTGAGGTCTTCAATTTGGATTGCAATTGACATGGCGTTGTATGTTACACTTTCGTTCATGAAGTTAAAAGCCCTTTTGATTCTTGGACTTAGTCTTGGTAGCTTGGTGCTCTTGATTGTGCTCAATGAATGCTTACGTAAGCCCTCTCCCCAGTTCATCCTCGATCAAGCGCAACTGGATATTTTGGAAGTTCCCTCAGCCTATCGCAGCCCGGAGGTCCTGGCCTTCGGAAAACGTCTCTATTTAACGAGTTGTTCGGATTGTCATGGGAATTACGGAACGGGGTCTAAGCGTGCCCCGTCGATATCGGACAGCACCTGGGTCCATGGGAATGGGCATTTTCCTCACGTTGCCGAGATTATTCGACACGGCATCCCTGGCACTATGATGCTCGGATGGTCGACTAAATTCCAAGACACCGATATCAAAGCCCTGGCCGCCTTTGTGACCGCCCTCCAAACCCACCCTAAAGCCAAGCTCTAATGTCCCGATTTGTGGAGGCTTTTTGTGCCCACCTGGATCAGGTAGGAATCCCGTTTGAGCTCGCTCCGACGCGACCCGGCCATTTTGAGGTGATGTGTCACCCTCAAGATCGACCCCGCCTGGAAAATATCCTGATCGCCAGCGTCTCCCACTGGGGGTGGGATCGACTGTACCGAGCGCCCTCAACCCGCGCTTGGCGATCCTGGATTGGACGCTGGGACTACCATATTATGTCCATTTCTGGTGATAAATGTATTTTCATAACCTTATCTACAACCCTCCATCAGACGTCCTTTCGGGATTGGGGCATTCAACAGCTTCACTATCTGGCCTATCTCTTGCAATTTTTGATCTTCCGTCGTGGGTCTTGGCACGTTATTTCAGAAGAAGCCTATTGGAAACATAAAGTAGAGCTGGAGCAGTGGGTCCTCCGACTGATGCACCAGCATTGGGTGACACGGCTGGTGATTCTCTCGCCCCGGGATTGGGGTCTAAGATGGATTTTGGCCTGTTGGGCTTATTTCTCGGGGGCCATGATCCTCTGGGTACGCCCGCATTCAACCGCCGTGTTCTCCGAGCGTCGGGCCCTGGCTACGCATATCGGCAAGTGGCAGCGGATCGCTTAACCTGCTATTTTGACACACCCCGGCACAGGTACACCGTCTAGAGCGTGCTCAAGTATTGCTGGTATTCCTCATAGGTCATGAGGTCATGGTATTCGTTTTCATCCGCGATTTTGATCTTAATCAACCACCCATCCTCGTAGGGGGATTCGTTCAAGGTACCAGGATCTTTCACCAATGTGGCATTCACTTGGGTCACTTCGCCGGCGAGTGGCATGTATAAACTAGAGAGTGTTTTTACAGATTCAACGGTTCCAAATTCGTCCATTTGGCCGAATTGTGCCCCCACTTTAGGGAGATCCACGTACACAATTTCTCCCAGCTCTTCGACGGCATGAAGGGAAATTCCGATGGTGGCTGTGTCTCCAGAAAGACTGATCCACTCGTGTTCTTGCGTAAACTTACAGGCTGAGGGAGTCGACATCGTCATCCTTTCTTTATGCGTAAAGAGGGCTGTTGGGTTTGTTGAATTCATTTTATACTATGGGGGTGAAAAATACGCAAGAAAGGTTCCTGTTGTGAGCAACTTACTCCCCTTTTTGTCCCAAGACCCCGAAGTCGCCGAGGCCATGATGCATGAATTAGATCGGCAACGACATAAAATCGAACTGATCGCCTCTGAAAACTTCACCTCCCTTGCGGTCATGCAAGCACAGGGCAGCTGGCTTACCAACAAGTACGCCGAAGGCCTCCCCGCCAAGCGTTACTACGGCGGCTGCGAGCACGTGGATGTTGTGGAAAGCCTTGCCATTTCTCGCGTTAAACAATTGTTCGGTGCAGACCATGCCAATGTGCAGCCTCACTCCGGTGCCCAAGCCAACCTGGCCGTGTATTTTGCCTTGCTTCAACCTGGCGATACCCTCATGGGGATGAATCTCGCGCATGGCGGGCATCTGACCCATGGCTCTCCGGTCAATATGTCCGGCCGTTATTTTAAAATTGTGCCTTATGGCGTCGATGAAAAAACCCATCGCATTGACTATGATGCCATGGCGAAATTAGCCAAAGAACATCGCCCTAAAATGATTGTGGCGGGTGCGTCTGCCTATCCCCGCATTATTGATTTTGAACGGATCGGCCACATCGCCAAAGAAGTTGGGGCGTTCTTTTTTGTGGATATGGCCCACATTGCGGGGTTGGTGGCCGCGGGCCTCCATCCGAGCCCCATTCCCCACGCAGATGTGGTGACGACGACCACCCACAAAACCCTTCGTGGGCCCCGTGGTGGGGTGATTTTATGCAAAGAAATCCACGCCAAAGCCATCGATAAAGCCGTGTTCCCTGGGACCCAAGGTGGCCCATTGGAACATGTGATCGCCGCAAAAGCAGTCGCGTTTAAGGAAGCACTTGCCCCCGAATTCAAACAGTATCAATCCCAAGTCATCCAGAATGCCCAGGCCATGGCCAAGACTCTGGCCGATCGTGGATTTACGATCTTGTCCGGCGGCACGGACACCCATTTGTTACTGGTGGATTTACGCAACAAAAACCTGACCGGCAAAGAAGCCGAGCATTTCTTGGATGAGGTCGGCATTACAGTGAATAAAAATGCGATCCCGTTTGACACCCAAAGTCCGTTCATTACCTCCGGCATTCGGATTGGCAGCCCTGCGATGACCGCACGGGGCCTCAAAGAAGCCGATATGGTGGAAGTGGCGAATTTGATTGCAGACGTGTTGGATCACCCGCATGACGTTCATGTCAAAGCCACCGTGCATGCCAAGGTCCGACAACTCACGGATCGATTCCCGCTTTATCCTGAATTGGGTTAAATCGGATGACCCCCTTGCGTGTCGGATATTTGGGGCCAGCCGGGACTTTTAGTGAGGAGGCTTTTTTAGGCTTTCTCGCCCAATCCCCTCTGGCGCACGGGCTGAGCATCCCCGAAGATCACCGCCAGACCTATCCCCAACTCTCGGCCCTTTTTATTAATGCGCAGGGCTGTGATGTTTTGATCGCACCTTTGGAAAATTCAACGGAAGGCCCCATTACCGAGACCATCGACTATCTCATCGGGCACCCAGAATATGTGATCATTCAGGATCTGCTATTGCCCGTGCGACTCGCGTTTATGGTCACCCCAGATTTCGACCCGAGTACCCAGACCCTCAAGTCGATCCTCTCGCATCGTCAACCCCTGTCCCAAGCCCAGGCTTATATTTTTAACCATTACCCGGATGCCGAGCTCAGTGTATGGGATAGCACCGCCAGCGCAGCGGCATATGTCGCCCAACATCCCCAGCAAGGATTTGCAGCAATTGGATCCCAAAATCTCGCAGCCCTGTATGGGTTGAAAATTTTAGAGACCAATATTCAGGACCAAACCACCAACAGCACCCGGTTTGTCGTGCTCTGTACCCCCGAAAATCCACACTGTGCCGCGTTATTGACCCAGTCTAGGGCGAATGCGACCAAAATTTCGATTGTGTTTACCACCCCCAAAGATGTTCCCGGGAGCCTTGTGAAGGCCTTGGATGTGTTTGCCAAACGCCAAATTAATATGTGCAGTGTGGTTTCCCGGCCCGCTAAAACGGGAATGGGGGATTACATGTTCTGGGTGGATATTAATGCGCCGGCACCTTCAGATTTTGAGGCGGCTTTGGCCGAGCTCAAAGCCGTCACCTCCGCGGTCAAAGTCGTGGGATGTTACGGTAGCCTAGCGCTTTAACCAAACACTTTAATTCGTCAGATAAGGAAGGATTTTCATGCTAGACCCCAGACGTGTACGTGATCATTTTCAAGCGGTTCGTGATGGATTGGCGAAGCGTGGCCCCGGTCCTTTGGAGATCCTCAATTACTACGTCCAGGCCGATGATACTTGGCGAAAATCCCTCCAGGAAGTCGAGCAGTTATTGGCCAAACGCAATGCCTTAACCCCCAAAGGAAAGCCGACCTCCGAGCAGCTCGCAGCGCTCAAATCTCTTTCTGATGAAATCAAACTTAAGCAAGACGAGCTTGCGCCGCTTGAATATGACGCCACCCAAGCCGCTCTCACCCTCCCGAATGTCCCCCATGAGTCTGTGCCGATCGGGCAAAATGAAGATCAAAATGTTGAGGTTCGTCGCGTCGGGGACATCCCAACTTTTACCTTTACCCCCAAAGCCCATGAAGAAGTGGGTGGCGCTTTAGACCTTTTTGATTTTGAGCGTGCCGCGAAAATTACAGGAGCACGATTTGTCATTTATAAAAATTGGGGTGCCAAAGTCGAGCGTGCGCTGATTAATTTTATGCTTGATTTTCATAGCCGTGAACATGGCTATTCAGAGATTATGCCCCCGGCACTCGTCAATACCGCCAGTCTTTTGGGAACAGGCCAACTCCCCAAATTTGAGGAGGATCAATTCCAGATTTCCCAAACGGATTTTTGGCTTAGCCCTACGGCCGAGGTTCAAGTGACCAACATGCTCCGAGATGAAATTATTCCGGAAGATTCGCTGCCTTTGCAATTTGCCGCCTATGCCCCGTGTTTTCGCAAAGAAGCCGGGTCTTATGGACGGGACATGACCGGCCTCATTCGTCATCATCAATTCAATAAAGTGGAGTTGGTGCACTTTTCCCATCCCGACCATTCCATGGCCACCCTTGAGCGTCTTTTAGGTCATGCTGAGGCCATTTTAAAGGCCTTAGGGCTTCCTTATCGGGTGGTCACTTTATGCGCAGGCGATATGGGATTTTCCGCTGCCAAAACCTATGACATTGAAGTTTGGTTCCCCGCTCAGGGCAAATATCGAGAAATCTCCTCTTGTTCAAATTTTCTCGATTTTCAAGCTCGACGGGCTATGATAAGATTTAGAGCTAAAGACGGGGGCAAGGTTCAGTACCTTCATACCCTGAATGGTTCTGGCCTCGCGGTGGGACGTACGTTTGCCGCGCTTCTTGAGAATTTCCAAAAAGCCGACGGTAGCGTAGCTGTTCCTTCAGTACTAATCCCCTATTTAGGAGTAGATACGCTGCGATGAAACTCAACAACGATAAAATCCGGAACAACAGTGATTTTTTCATTGACTTCTTCAAGGCCTTAGCCAACGAAGAACGTCTCCAGATTGTCCAGTTACTTCAGCTCAATACCGAAATGTTTGCCCAAGATATTGAGCGTCATTTCTTCCTCGAGCAGTCCACCACATCTCATCATCTCAATGTGTTGCGGCGCACTGGCATTGCCAATACCCGCAAAGAAGGTCGAAAGGTTTTTTATTCCCTCAATATCCCCTTTGTTTCGGAGATGATGGAAAAGTTCAGCCATCTATTTGATGAACCGTCCGTAATCAAGTAAAATATTGGGATGCATACTTTTCCCAAATTTTGTCGATAATGTCAGTAGGGGACTGCCAAGATGCCTGAATTAGGACCTCGATATTCTGACCAACCGCTTCCGGTCGATGACCATGATGCGCTTGCGGTCGACGAAGAAATGTTGGATCTTCCTGTTTCTTCTGAAAAGCACTCCATTTTTAAAGGGGTGCTGCGGAATATCCTACCTTATCTCGGGTCTGATGAAGGCAAGATTGTTCTGACCGAAGTTATGGTAGCATTAAAGCTGGAGGGCGTGATTGGCAAGGAGCTGAGCCAACGCGAATCGAAGATGGTCAACACGATTAAAGATTCGATTCTCCAGGAGCCCAAGAAAAAACGTCAAGCGCTGCGCATTGCACAGCAACTGTTAGGGACTTCTCATGACACTTAATTATGATCCTGATTTATTCCGCCCCACTGCTTCTGAAGCCATTGCTAAAATGGCAAAGGAGTCTTTGGACGATATGGGCGGGAATTATGATCATCTGAAAGTGGAATTGGACCAAGCCATTCAACCCGACGCCACCCCGCAAATGGGGTTAGGTGAAGCCCTCGAAAAGGGGTTGTTTTAAGGGGATTGTTATGAGTTTTGCCATTCAAAGTGCGGCCGATGCCCACCAACCTTCCCATTCTGCGAAACATCAGCAACCAGCAGCAGGCGGAATGCCGTTTTCTGCCCAACTTCAAGATGCCCATAAAGATATCAGTCGCTTTGTCGCGCCTCCTGAAGAATCCTTCGGAGCCGAGCTCAATGCCAAAAAACGTCGGGCAGAGGCGGTAGAATCCGTGCATGAGGCCCAAAGTGGGGACGAAGACGCTAATGTCTACCAAACCGTTCACGAGCTCACTAAAAAGCTCAAGGCTCTTGCCGAACTTGAACGTCGATCGGCAGGGATGTAGGTGGCTAGAGAACGTCTCTTAAGCGGTATTCAGCCCACCGGTCAAATGCATCTCGGCAATTATCTTGGGTCGGTGAAGGCCTGGGTGGACAATCAAACCCGATACGAACCATTTTTGATGATCGCAGATTTACATTCCCTCACCTCCACCTACGAAAACCCAGCGGCATTGCGCGACACTAAATTTGACTTGGTTTGCGATTTATTGGCCTTGGGGATTGACCCTACACAAAGCACGCTCTTTTTCCAATCAGACGTCCCCGAACACAGCGAGCTTCATGTTATTTTATCCATGATCACCCCCCTGCCCTGGCTGTACCGTGTCCCGTCCTATAAAAGCAAGATGGACGATATTCAGGATAAAGATCTGGATACCTATGGATTTTTGGGATACCCCGTCCTACAAGCCGCCGATATTTTACTTTACCGCGCCACCCGCGTACCGGTGGGGAAAGATCAACTCCCTCACTTGGAATTGACCCGGGAAATCGCCAGACGTTTCAATCACTTTTATGGAAATGTCTTCCCGGAGCCTCTGGATGTATTGACGGAGTTTCCAATCTTACCGGGTCTGGATGGCCGAAAAATGTCCAAGAGTTATGGCAATACCCTCCCGATTTCGGACACTGCGGAGCATACCCAAGCCTTGATGATGAAGATGTTTACGGACCCGGCACGCCTACGTCGCCATGATCCCGGACATCCTGATGTTTGCCCGGTCTTTGCCTACCATCAGATTTTCAATAAGGATCGCGTCCCTGAAATTCGTAGTGGTTGCGAATCTGCCGCCTTAGGTTGTGTGGATTGCAAACGAGAATGCGCCGGCAAGGTGAATGATTTTTTGGCCCCGATTCGCGCCAAACGTGCGGCGCTCACCCAGGATCGCGGTGAAATCCAACGGATGATGCGAGAAGGCGCTCAGAAGGCCCGTGCCGTTGCGTCCGAGACGTTGGAAGACGTTAAGAAGGCCGTAGGGCTTTAGCGATAGACTTTAGCGTTGCCATGAGGGTTGCGACTTCTGCGGTGGTCAGACGCTTGAGCTGCCCTTTTTCAAGCTTCCCTAACTGGACGGGGCCAATGGAGAGTCGTTTCAGTTTTTGGACCTCGTAGCCTAGCTGTGTAAACGCCCTTCGAATGATCCGATTTCGCCCTTCTGTGATCGTCACTCGGAGCGTTTTTTCGTCGACTTTTTCAACTTTATCAAAGCTAAAGGGGCCGTCTTCGAGGACCATTCCCGTGAGCAAACGCGCCAAATTGGCCCTGGTAATCACCTGATCCAGAATGACCTGGTACATTTTGGGCAAGTGAAAGGACGGATGCGCGATCTGATTGGCCAGGTGGCCATCGTTAGTGAGCAGGAGCAACCCCGTCGTATCTCGGTCAAGGCGGCCAATCGGGACCACTTTTTCAGGAATTTTTGCGGTAAATTCAGCTACCGTTCGGCGGCCTCGGGGATCGACTAGTGTCGTGATCACCCCTTTGGGTTTATTGAGCTTGTAGTAAACGAGCTTGGGAAGGCCTGGCTCGAGCACTTGTTTGTCCGCCCGCACCCGATCTTTGTTGGGGTGAATGATCATCGTCATATCTGTTGCGATTTTATCGTTGACCCAGATCTTTTTAGCCTTGATCAGCTCCAGCACTTTTCGACGGGAAAGCGGTGTTTTTTGGGTAATAAAGAGACTCAGGCTGATTTTCATAGGGTAACCTCCACGGTACTTGGCGCCCCGTCAATCGTCAGAATTCCCTTGGCGACATCGCCTTTTAGGGTGAGTGCCTTCAGGGTCAGTTGTGTTCCTTTTGCTTCTACATGTCCACTCCCCAAAATATGGCCACCATTGGCCTTCCAGATTAGGGTATCCATTTGGAGATTGAGATCCCCACCGGTTGACTTCCAAGTCCCGGCGGTCTTGTCCAGTTGTGCATCATTGGATTCCAGATTGAGCACCCCTTTGGGAGAGCTTAGGGTTAAAACAACGGTGGACTCCCGAAAGAAATTGGCTTGGACGACAAATAAATCTGCGCTATGGTCCCGCTTATTGATGGTGGCGCGCTTGGCCTTGAGCTGCCAAGATTGGACGCCATGATCCAGTTGGGTCACGACGACATTTTCCAAAATAAAATCCGGGGTGTCGGCGGGCTTTCTGAGTTTTTTTTGGAAAGTGGGGGCAATGAGTGACAAGCCGATTAAAGCCCCAAGGGCAAGCGCAAACCCGACCAATACCGGCTGTCTCACTAATTTTGCTTCCGGGCGAGTGCCTCTTCAGATTTCAATCGTCCCACGATTAACATCTGGCCGAGTGCTTTGAAGTAATCCCCTTTTCGCCGATAGCCTTCGGCTAAGAGAAAGTGGATTGCGGTGGCATTGGGTTCAATTTTGAGGCCTTTTTCGGACCAATCTATACCTGCCTCCGTATTGCCGCGTTCTCCTTCAACGAGTCCGATAAATCCCATGGCCCATACATTCTTGGGAGAAATTTCCAGCACTTTTTTGAAGTTTTCGATTGCAATCTCTTTTTGGTTCGCAAAATAATATCCGAAGGCGATTTTGAAATAATATTTCCATTCTTTGGGCTCTTTTTGAATCAGCTGGCCATATTTTGCAATGACTTTGGGGGCATAGTTTTTGTCGTAATTCGGAATGGTTTTAAGGGCTGCCCAGCCTTTTTCAATTTGCCCGGTATAGGCGTCACTCATTGCGGCTTCAAAAATAGCATCCGGGTCTTGGGGGTGTTGTTTGAGTATTTCTTCATTGCGTTGGGATTCAGCCCAAAGATCAGGTGGGATTTGGTAGGTCTTTGCCCAGATTGGCCCCGTGGATAAGAGGCCCATTGCGAGCACTGCGGTTACCAGTAATTGTCGTTTACTCATGTAAATCTCCCTTCGGGTGCGACCAGTTCATTGGTCAGAATTATTCTGAGGAGTGTTTTGTAGGTCTGGGCATAGTCTTTTGCGCTTGGCACGCCCAACCCTAAGAGCACATGCCACATCCATTGACTCAAACACCAGAGTCCCACCACCACCCGATAGCCCTGAAAAACTGGGGCGGGGTAATGCTTTTTGACTAGGTAGAGCCCCCCTCGAAACCCCTCCAACAACGCTTTGGGACGGAGGGTCCGACTGGAGGCCCCCCCGATGTGAATGAGCTGCGCTTGGGGGACATAGTACAATGAATAGCCAGCTTTCATGAGTGTTTTGCACAGGTCCACATCTTCGTTGTAGAACACATAATTTTCATCAAGACCACCTACCTTCCAAAAGACGTCCTTTGGTAGTAAGAGTGCCGCGCCGACCAAAAAGTTGACCGTCTTTGGTTTGAGGGTGCGGTATTGTGCCTGGGACAAGGCTGACCCTTGTCGTTGCACCTGACCGGTTGGGAGGCGAAGCTTGGGCCCGAAGAGCCCTGGATTGGGGATGGTTTTGGCAAAACTCAATAGGGTTTGGAGGGTATCCGGCTGTAAAATGGTGTCGTTATTGAGCAGAAAAATCCATTCGCCCTGGGCAATTTTAGCGCCTTGGTTATTGGCTTTGGAAAACCCTAAGTTCTGGTGATTCATGAGGGTCTTCACCGTGGGATACTCGGCGAGTACAGGCCCTGACGCATCCGTAGACGCATTATCGACCACAATAATTTCGTAGTTAAATTCTGTTTGACTCGACAGAATACTCCCCAAGCACTCTTTGAGCAGCTTTTCGCCGTTATAATTGACAATAATGATGCTCAGATCCACCGACACGGTTATATGTGATCCAAGAGCTGAACGGTTTCAAGAATCGGATTAACCAAGAGGCCTTGGGTGCGTGAGGTCGTGTTGAGGATGTGCGCAACGAGAGTTTGTTCTACAGCCGCTCGGGACTCTGCACTTTCCAAAACAATCTCCCATACCAACGTCTTTGCCACATCGTGAACCTTGACCCCTGATTTTTGAGAAAGGGACTTTGCCAATCCCGAGCGATCGACGGGGGTGACCGGTTGGACTTCAAATCGGAAGCCATGTGCCCCTTTCGACACGTTCATCGCAGGCATGTCGCCCACCCTAAAATGCTCTTTGTTCACGTTGACAATGGCATAAGAATTTTTGAGTACGTTTTGAATATCCCCCTCGAGGGTGATCCGCCAATGTTGGTAGCGTTTTAAGCGTTTCAGGTTACTCACCCCCATGAGATCTACCAGGGCCTCCGCGGCAGACATGGCATGCAAATCCGTGTTTTTGAGTTCTGTATAAATCGAGACTGTATTTAACATGTGGTTTTGACCTTTTGCGCGACTGCGGATCTCATGGCAATAAAGAGTCGTCCCCAGGGCCCTTCTTGGGTTGCGGCCGATAAGGTTGCAAAGCCTTCTTTTTTAGCATGACCCCACTTGCCCCGATCTGAAAATGGGATTTGGCGCAGAAATGCAGCCCGTTCTGGATGCGGCATCATCCCCAGGACGTTCCCTCTCGCATTGCCCAAGCCTGCCAGATTTAAGGTGGTCCCGTTCGGGTTTGCCGTGGTGTACGTTAAGGTGGTCAATTGATCCAGCTGTGCCAAGAGTTCTGGGCTTAGAATAAATCGCCCTTCAGAGTGGCTGATCGGCACCGGCAAGATTTCCCCCGGTTCAAAAGCCTGGGCAAAAAGACTATATTGCGGGTTATTAAACTTCACATCCACCCAATCGCAAATGTGACCAATCAAGCGATTTTCTTGACTATTCGGCGCCAAGGCCACCTGAAGCCGATGTGCGGTTGTATGCGGCGAAAGATTGGGGAAAAGTCCCGCCTCCGCCAAAATTTGGCATCCGTTGCAAATCCCTAAAATTGGCTTCCCATCCTGGTCTGCCTTCGCCAGCTTAGCCATCACAGGGAGCTTTGCGGCAATGGCCCCGGCACGCACGCGATCTTGGAAGGAAAACCCCCCCGGCACGATAAACGCATCGGCCTGATCCAGCTCATCGACATGGTCATTCCACCTAAAAATCTTGGCATCAAAACCATAAAATGCAGCCGCACGCTGCGTTTCATATTCACAATTCAGCCCTGGAAATTGAAGGACGGCTAGGCGGGGTTTGGTGTTCATTAGCGCAAAATATCTCTTTCTACGTTGATCGCGGCAATCATACCATCCGAGACTGCGGTTGCAATCTGACGGATTTGTTTGGATCGAATATCCCCTGCAGCATACACACCCCGAATAGAGGTTCGCATATATTCGTCCGTAATGATGTAGCCATTTTCATCGGTTTGAAGGTTGAGGTGCAGAATTTCTTTGGGGGGGATGCGGCCCACGTACACAAAAATCGCCTTCACATCCAGCCAGGTATGCTGGTCA
>JAHFCZ010000131.1 GCA_023249285.1 bacterium
CCCGAGACTTCACCCGTTATGATCAGAATCTGTGGCATCAACAGCGTCTTTTTTCAGAATCCCGCGGGAGGTCTCGGTCCGCACAAACCCCATCATGTGCGTGGCCTCGGTGGACTGCACGTTCATCTCACCCAAGGCAGCAAGGGCCTGACTGGTGTTCTGGTCCGAGCGATAGAGAACCCTAAAAATGTCTTTAATTTCTTGGATGGCCTCTTTGGGCACGCCACGTCGTTTTAGCCCGACGAGGTTTAAACCCCGTATATAGGCCGGGTTGCCTTCGCATAGGGTGTAAGGCGGCACATCTTGTGGAAGTCGCGTGTAGGCCCCCACCATGGCCCCCTGGCCGATTCTGACGTATTGATGGATCCCCGTCATGCCCCCAATCACGGCATTGTCTTCGACGATGGTGTGGCCGCCGAGGTTCGTCATGTTGGCGATGATGACTTTGTTGCCGATTTTGCAGTTGTGGGGAATGTGGACGTGGGTGAGGAAAATATTATCGGAGCCGATCTCGGTGATGGTGTCTTTGCCGGTGGAGCGGTTGATGGTGACATATTCGCGGATTTCATTGCGGTCCCCGATGACGACCCAGGTTTTTTCGCCGTGGTATTTCACATCTTGGGCATCCGAGCCGATCACGCACCCAAAATGAAGGTGACAGTCCTGGCCGATGCGGGTCCATTTTTCGATCATGACGTGGGCCTCGATGACGGTTCGATCACCGATGACGACATTTTCGCCGACGATACTAAAGGGTCCGACGACCACGTCTTTACCCAAGATGGCCGAGGCATGGACAGACGCCGTCGGGTGGATTTGGGGGCGAGAAGGTTGTTGGGCGAGCAGAAGCGAGAAGATCCCGGCGGCAATGACGCGACCGTCGACCAGGACACGCCCTTCGCAGCGGATGGCATTGTCTTTGACCTTGAGCACCTCGACCTCCAGACGGAGCTGGTCACCGGCCTCGGCGGTTTTGAGAAATTCAAATTTCTCTATGGTATGCAGCACCGAAAGCCGACCTGCAAATTCTGGATCTTGGAGAAAAATGAGGCTGCCCGTTTGGGCCAGGGCCTCGATGAGAATGTGATGGGGAAGATGCGGCTGCGCACAGCCCATAAAAATGGGATCGTTGTGGGATAAATTTTTGATCCCGATAATCCGGGTGGGTAAATCCGCCTCAATAATACGATCCACCCAGATTTCTGGGGGTTTTTGAGAGAGCAGCAGGCGTGGATTAATGTTCATGAGGCAAACCCTTGGACATAGGGCAGTTGCTTGGCCTTTTCGAGAACAGCAGGCATATTCACCCGCAGTAATGCCGTGGACTCCCAGGTCCCGGAGATGAAGGCTTGGCGACGGGCCTCGGGTAGCTCGACATGACAGGTTTCGGCCCCATATTGGAGGGTTTTGGTGTCTAAATTTAGGCTCAGTAGAGCCTCGGAGTGATGGGTGATATGGTCGATAATGAGGGCATGGGCCCCGTCTGAAACACTGACCACCGGCAGGCCAATGGCCTTGCAGTTCCCGGCAAAAATCTCGGCAAAGGATTCGCCGATCACCGCCTGAATCCCAAAGCGTTTAATGGCTTGGGGGGCATGTTCGCGTGAAGACCCGCACCCAAAATTGCGACCGACGATCATGATCCGGGCCCCTAAATAGTGGGGATCGTTGAGGGGATGGGCCTTGGGGGTTTCGGTTTCGTCGAAACGCAGGTCGTAGAAGAGGTAATTGCCCATATTGGCAAAGGTAATTTCTTTCAAAAATCGGGCAGGGACAATGCGGTCGGTGTCGATATCATCCCCTAAAATGGGGACGGCGCGACCCGAGACGGTTGTGATGATGGCGTCTTCGAGTCTCATAGGAGCTCCCTCACGTCTGTGATCTCACCTCTGAGCGCTGCGGCAGCGGCCATGGCGGGGCTCATGAGGAGGGTGCGTCCGGTGGGACTGCCTTGGCGGCCCATAAAGTTACGGTTGCTCGTGGAGGCACAAATTTGGTCACCAATGAGTTTGTCCGGGTTCATGGCCAGGCACATGGAACACCCGGCTTCACGCCATTGCGCCCCTGCGGATTTGAAGATTTCGTCTAGACCCTCGGCCTCGGCTTGGCGTTTGACCGCCTGAGAGCCAGGGACAACGATGGCTTGGACCCCCGCGGCCACTTTGCCTTTTTGGAGAATGCGGGCGGCTTCGCGTAAATCGGAGATGCGAGAGTTGGTGCAAGAGCCGATAAAGACCACATCAATGGCTTGGCCTTGGATTTTGGATCCGGGTGTAAATTTCATATAGGCATAGGCGTCGTTGGCGGTTTGGCGGTCCGAGTCGGGCATCGTTTCAGGGAGTGGTAAGGATTGGCTGACGCCGACGGATTGGCCCGGGTTAATGCCCCAGGTGACCATGGGCTCAATGGATTTGGCCTCGAGACGCACGATATCGTCGTAGGTGGCACGGGGTAAAGACGCGATGGACTTCCAGTAGGCTACGGCCCGATCGAAGGCCTCGCCTTTTGGGGCATATTCGCGGCCTTTGAGGTAATCGAAAGTGACTTGGTCCGGGTTCACGTACCCAATACGCGCCCCGCCTTCAATGCTCATGTTACAGACCGTCATCCGGCCTTCCATGGACATCGTGTCGAAAGTCGTGCCGGCAAATTCGTAAGCGTAGCCTAAACCCGCTTTGACGCCGAGGTGGTGGATGATCGCGAGGACGACATCTTTGGGGGTGACCCCCGGATTGAGGAGGCCGTCGACTTGGACACGGCGGACTTTCAGACGATTGAGGGCCAGGGTTTGGGTTTCGAGGACCAATCCCACTTCCGTGGTGCCGATGCCAAAGGCCAAGGACCCAAACGCCCCGTGGGTGCTGGTGTGGCTGTCCCCGCAAGCAATGGTCATCCCGGGTTGGGTGACCCCCAATTCGGGGCCGATAACGTGGACGATCCCTTGGCGACCGGAGGCAGGATCAAAAAATTGAATCCCAGTATTGGCAAGGTTCGATTCGAGGGCAACAGCCATGGCTTCGGCCTGGGCATCCAGATACGGACGCTGTTGGCTAAGCGTGGGAATAATGTGATCGAGGGTGGCAAAAGTTCGGTGGGGGAACGCCACATGAACCCCGCGTTCTTTGAGGCTGGCAAAGGCCTGTGGTGTGGTGACTTCGTGGATGAGATGCAGGCCAATGAAAATCTGGTCTTGCCCCGTGGGCAAGGTGGCCACTTTGTGGAGATCCCAAACGTGATCATAGAGGGTGTTGCTCGACATGCGTCTAGCCTAGAGCAATCCCAAAGGGATGTAAAGCAAAATGCAATAATTTTATCAAATACACGATAACCTCATCAGGAAAGTAAAAACTGATGCCTTATCTCAACAAATACATAGCATGCCCTGATAGCAGCCGGGTTCAGTACCACGACATGATGGCCAAAGGATTTCGATTGGTATCTAGAGCCTGCATCGGAGCAGCTTGTTTTCAAAAAGACCCTTCGCAAATTTTGTTAGATTCCATCCTTGCGGCTATGGGGATAGTAAACTCCGACAAGCCAACTCAATCCTGGTGGGAGCAGTTGTTTCCAACAGCATTGACCGGAGAACCCATGGATTTTATTGAAAATCTGCTCAAAGGGGTCAGCGCCACGGCACTTCCCGGAGTTGTAGGCACACTCCAAGCGGCCTGGGATGTCGGCTTAGGAGCCTTGGGACTCACCGCCTTGGCAAC
>JAHFCZ010000042.1 GCA_023249285.1 bacterium
CCAAATACAAAAATTTCTTGGCCATGGGTCGCTCAGCCAGCCCCAAAGACATCACCGCGATGGTGGGCGCCGATATCGCCAATCCCGATTTCTGGCGCAAAAGCCTCACCTACATCGAAACCCTCATCGAGAAACTTGAAGCTGTAATTACGCCCGTCTCTTGACGGGACCCTTTGTTTTTTCCTCTAATTCATGCAAGCCAATCATAATGGCCATTTTAAGTGTATTTTGATAGCCTGTTCCTGCAGATGTCCCAATCTTCATGGCCGTTTGATAGAGATGCTCAGGGATAAGAATATGAACGCGCTTGTTTACAGTGTGTCGGCGCTTTTTTTGGGTTAAATCAAAGCCTTCTTCGAGTTCAACAGTATCATAATAATGAGCTTGTTTTTGGAGGCTTAAATCTTTATCTAGGTTTACATCGTATTTAAGGTTTGTCATGCTAGATTCTCCTTGTTTAATAGGGCAAGTTCATTGCGTCTTGCGCGTCGTAACGTAACAATGACCTGGGATTTATGATTAATAATTATGACATACCCTTTTTGTTCAAATAGCCCAATAATAAGTTCGATTTCGGGATCTACCTTACTTGGTATAGAGACGATATTCGCTGTCGGTCCTAGCAAATATTCGATTGCTTTGACTGGAATTTTTCGCTCATCCATTCTTTTTTTAGAATGGGAACTATATGTGTATGTCATACCCATAATTCTATCAGAATAACCCTATTTTCCGACACAGTCTAGCACGCTTTTTAGAGCAATCGTATCGAGAAACTTGAAGTGTTGGTGAAATAGGCTACAATTTAAGCGAAAGGAAAATCATGACAACCAAAAACACAACCACTAAAACAAAGAGCAAAAAAACCGCACAGAGTGTATTCAATCATCTGGTGAATATTCCCATGACCCTTGAGCTCAATATCGTCCAAGAAGATGCGTATTTCATTGGACAGGTTGTGGGCTTCCCTGAGATCGTTTCGCAAGGCACAAGTCTCAAAGAACTTGATGAGAATATCTTGGATGCAGCCAAGATATTATTTGAATCCTACAAAGAAATTCCACCCACACCCAAAGAACTCCAACAAATAGGCAAATTTATTCGTGAAAAGAAAAACCTTCGTTAGACACCTCGAAGATCATCACTGCACATTGCTAAATGAAGGGGCCAACCACTCCATCTTTATCAATACCCAAACCCAAAAACGGACAGCCGTCCCACGTCACACAGAATTATCGCCCTTCCTCTGTGCATTGATTTGCAAACAACTTGAAATTGCAAAGCCAAAAGGCAGATAAATCTGCTACAATCCTTCCATGAATTATTTGGATTTAATTGAGCAATTGAAGACCGCCTACCACGAGGTAGAGGGCCTCACGCCGCCCGATCACGCGCACTTTCCATCAAGTAAAGAAATACAAGAAATTCTACAAAATTGCCATAATATTTTATTCCCCAGCAACGAGGATGACATCACCAAGGCCACCCTCGACAACCTCACCGCCGACCTCAAAAAAGCCCTGTATAAGCTCACCCCCAACCCAGATGAAACCATCGAGGCCTTTTTGACCTATTTGCCGGACTTGCGCCGCACATTGGCAAGGGATGCATTGGCCCATTTTGAGGGTGACCCCGCCGCCAAAAGTCTCGCCGAGGTATTACTCACTTACCCCGGGTTCCTGGCCATTTTAGTGCATCGTATCGCCCATTTTTTCCATCAAAAAGAGATCCCACTTCTCCCGCGACTCATGAGTGAACTCTCCCATCGCAAAACGGGGATTGATATTCACCCCGGCGCGCAAATCGGGGAGTATTTTTGCATCGACCACGGTACCGGCATCGTCATCGGCGAAACTGCCGTGATCGGGAATCGGGTTAAGCTCTACCAAGGCGTCACCCTCGGGGCCTTAAGTGTTGTGAAATCCTTGTGCGCCTCCAAACGTCACCCCACCCTCGAAGACAACGTGACCATCTATTCCGGGGCCACCATTTTAGGGGGCGAAACCATCATCGGCAAAAACAGCGTCATCGGTGGTAATGTCTGGATTATTAACCCTATTCCCGCCAATTCAAAGGTCTATTTGTCTCCAGATCAACGCCAAATCTACAAAACCAGTCCCTCGGATCCTGAAGCCCTCAAAGGACTCGGCATCTAATGGCCACCTTTCTCGAGCAAATCACGGCGGCCAAACAACTGGAGATCACGGCTCTGAAACAAAATCCCGGCCTTGCAGAGCTAGAACGCCAAGCCCCGGCCATGCTCAGCTACGCCCCCCGTGCCTTTCATGCGGCCATCACCCCTAAAAAGGCCCCGATCAATCTGCACTGCATCGCCGAAATCAAAAAAGCCTCCCCCTCTAAAGGCATCATTCGGGAAGATTTTGACCCCGTCGCCATTGCCCAAGACTTTGCACAAACCGGGGCCTCTGCCCTCTCTGTCCTTACCGAAACCGAGTATTTTAAAGGCAACCCCGCCTACATCACCCAGATTAAAAAAGTGGTGAACCTTCCCATTTTAAGAAAAGACTTCATCCTCGACCCGATTCAAGTCCATGAAAGCAAGAAGCTTGGGGCCGACGCCATTTTACTCATCAAGGCCATTTTAAGCGTAGAGACCCTCACCCAGTTGATGATGCTCGCCCATCGGGTCGGCCTAGATACGGTAGTGGAGGTGCACAATCAAGCCGAGCTCGATGAAGTCCTCCCGCTAGGCTGCCCCATTATTGGGATTAATAACCGCAATTTACATACCTTTGAGGTGGACCTTAATACAACGCTCACCTTGGCCGACAAGCTCAAATATCATCACCCCCGCCCTGTCCTGATCGCCGAAAGCGGCTATTCCCAATCCAGCGAGCTCCATACCCTGACCGAACACGGCCTCAATGCCGTCTTGATTGGGGAAGGGTTGGCCAAACACCCAGAACTCACCCAATTTTTTAAACAGGGCCGCTGATGAAGATTCGTATTGATCAACACTCCCTCGATTTCAAAACCGCCATTGCCCCGATTATTGCCGGGTTAGACAACCATTTGGGAGTATTGCTCACCTCGGGATTTGAATTTCCAGGACGCTACAGTCGTTGGGACATCGGGTTTATCAATCCCCCCCTACAACTCACCACACGCAATCGGCATTTTGAGCTCAAGGCCCTGAACCCCCGCGGTGAAGTGCTATTGAGCATCATTGCAGACAGCCTTCGGCCACTGACCGACACCTACCAACTCGAGACGACCTCTTCAACGTCTTTGAAGGGCGAGGTCCTCGTTGCCCAAACCCCACTCTCCACCGAAGAAAATCGCAGCAAACAGCACTCCATTTTCACGCTCTTTCGCCATCTCACCACGCTTTTCAAAACCGACGATCCTCATTTAGGACTCTATGGCGCTTTTGGCTACAATGTCGCCTTCCAATTCGACACCATTCGCTTTAAAACAGACAAAAATGCCCCCGGCACCCGCGACATCATCCTGTTTATCCCCGATGAGCTCATCATCGTGGACCACAACGCCGGCCAAGCCTACCGAAAAACCTATACGTTCACACAAAACGCGCTCAACACCGAAGGGCTTTCGAACACAACGCTCCCCGCGCCGTTTAATTTCCCCAGCCTCGATGTTCAGGTGCCACCCCCGCCCTCCCAGGGCCATTACGCCAAAATTGTGGAAACGGCAAAACCCTTTTTCAAACGCGGCGATTTATTTGAAGTCGTACCCGGCTACCCGTTTTTTGAGCGCTGCCAGGCCCCACCCTCCGCACTATTCAGCGCACTGATTAAAGCCAATCCAGCCCCCTATTCCAGCTTTATGAATCTCGGGGAAGAAGAATACTTGGTCGGTGTTTCACCTGAAATGTTTGTCCGCACCCAAGGCAGCCGTGTCGAAACCTGCCCGATTTCCGGCACCATCGCCCGGGGCAAGGACGCCATCGAAGATGCCCAACAAATCCTCACGCTTTTGAGCTCCGAAAAAGAAAAATCCGAGCTCACAATGTGTACAGACGTAGACCGCAACGACAAATCCCGGATCTGCAAACCTGGGAGCGTACGGGTCATCGGTCGCCGGCAAATTGAGCTCTATTCACGGGTCATTCACACCGTCGACCACGTGGAAGGCATTCTCGAAGACGGCTACGATGCCCTCGATGCCTTTTTAACCCATACTTGGGCCGTCACCGTGACGGGGGCCCCCAAACTCTGGGCCATGCAATTTATCGAAGACCATGAAACATCGCCAAGACACTGGTACGGGGGCGCCATTGGCGTCTTGGGATTCAATGGCGACATCAATACCGGCATCACCTTGCGGACCATGCGCATCAAAAACGGCATTGCTGAGGTCCGTGTGGGGGCCACCTTGCTCTACGAGGCTGATCCCGTCAGTGAAGAAAAAGAAACCGAGATGAAGGCCGCAGCCTTACTCAACGTCATTCGCACCACCCGCACCGGTGAAAACACCCCCCTAAGCACCCCGTCTCCGACCGCGTTGGCCAAATCCTCCAACATCCATATCTTGGTCCTCGACTACGAAGATTCCTTTGTGCATACCCTGGCCGACTATTTCCGCCAAACCGGGGCAACCGTCACCACCCTGCGCGCCACTTTCCCCCCCGAAACCCTCGATGCCTATCTCAAGGCCAATCCTGGCTATCACTTAGTCGTTCTGTCCCCAGGCCCAGGGACCCCAGATCATTTTGGGATTCCGGCGCACATCGACGTCTTACTCGCCCATAATCTCCCCATTTTTGGAGTCTGCTTAGGCCTCCAATCCCTCATTGTCCATGCCGGCGCGACCCTCAACACATTGGACCACCCCTGCCATGGCCGAGAATCCCAGATTACACTCACGACCACCCACCCCCTCTTCCAAGGTCTGCCTTCCCAAGTCACCGTGGGCCGCTATCATTCGCTCTACGCCAATCCCCAGAATTTCCCCCATGATCGCTACGACATTATCGCCCAAACCAACAACCACCTCACCATGGCCATCGCCCACAAAACCCTCCCAATCTGTGCCGTCCAATTCCATCCAGAATCCATCATGAGCGCCCAAGATAATATCGGGTTCAAAATGATTCAAAATGCAGTTGCGATGCTAACTTCGCTTAACATTTCTTTAACAATTCTCTAACATAGTCATCGTACCCTAAGCTTTAAGTAACAACATTTTGAGGAGATCCCAATGAACCCACGTTTCGGTTTAGGTCTACTGACAGGGCTGGTGATGCTCGGTCTAAGCATTCCCGCTCATGCAGTGGAATTGCTCGGTGCCGGCGCCACTTTCCCGTACCCGTTTTACGCCAAAATTAACGATGTGTACGCCAAAAAAAGCGGCACCAAGATCAACTACCAATCCATCGGTTCTGGGGGTGGGATTCAACAGCTTAAAAATCAAACCGTAGACTTTGGCGCCTCCGATGCCTTTTTGAATGCAGAAGAAGTACAAAGCATGCCCGGAAAAGTGGCCCACATCCCCACCTGTTTAGGGGCGGTCGCCATCACGTTCAACCTCCCTGGTGTTGCCCATTTAAATTTAACAGACGAGGTCATCGCCCAAATTTTCTTAGGTGAAATCAAAATGTGGAACGATGCTAAAATCACCAAGATCAACCCAGGGGTCTTAATCGTACCCCTACCGATTTCCACCGTTCACCGCTCAGACGGTAGCGGCACTTCCGCCATTTTCACCAGCTACCTTGCCCACCGCAACAACAGCTGGAAAACCAAGGTCGGCGCAGGGAAATCCGTCAACTGGCCCAATGGTATTGGGGGTAAAGGCAATGCTGGCGTTGCCGGTCTTGTGAAACAAGTCCCTGGCAGCATCGGTTACGTCGAACAGCTCTATGCAAAACAAAACAAAATGGCGGTTGCGGCAATACGTAACGACAAAGGGACCTATGTACTCCCATCTGAAGAATCCGTTTCACAAGCTGCAGGCAGCATCACCATTCCGGGTGATACCTGTGTCGCAATCGTGGATACCAAGGTCACGGTGGGGTACCCGATCAGCTCCTTTACTTGGCTGCTGGTGTACAAAGATTTGAAATTAACCCCTGAAAAAGCCAAGGCCCTCAAAGCCTACTTAACTTGGGTGATTCATGATGGCCAAGCGTATGCAGAAGACCTCGGCTACTCAACCTTGCCAAAGCTTGCCGTGAAAAAAGCCGAAGGGATCATCAACGGCCTCACGCTCAACGGGAAAAAGTTCTAAGACTTATGCAACCCCGGAAACGACAAACCATCGGAGAATGGATTTTCAAAGCCTCCTTGGTACTTTCCGGGGGACTCATCGTCGCGGTACTCGGCCTCATGTGTCTGACCTTACTGACCCATGCATGGCCCAGTATTGTGGCGCTCAAATGGAAGTTCGTCACCACCAATACCTGGGACCCCATCACCAGCACCTTCGGGGCCGAGGCCTTTGTCATCGGCACCCTACTCACCTCCCTTCTCGCCCTTTTCATTTCACTGCCCTTTTCACTGTCGGTCTCTATTTTTCTCGGTGAATATGCGCAACGCGGCATTCTCTCTGAAGTGTTCAAAGCTATGATCAACATGCTTGCCGGGATTCCCTCCGTCATTTATGGATTTTGGGGCTTATTCGTCCTTGTTCCTTGGATCCGTACTTTTCAAATATGGGTGGGAATCCCCCCCTTCGGAATCGGAATTTTTACGGCAGCATTAATCTTAGCCCTGATGATTATCCCCTACGCGGCCGCCATTGGCCGCGATGTCATTGCCATGGTTCCCAATGAACTCAAAGAAGGGGCCTATTCACTCGGCGCTACGCGCATGGAAGTCCTCCTCACGATCGTATTGCCCACTGCAAGATCCGGTCTTTTTGCCGGAACACTCCTCTCCTTCGGTCGTGCCATCGGCGAAACCATGGCCGTGACCATGGTCATCGGGAATTCCAACCTCCTCCCCACCAGTATTTTTGCCCCAGGCAATACCATGGCCAGCGTCATTGCCAACGAATTCAGCGAAGCCACCAATGCCATCCACGTTTCCAGCTTAATTGAACTCGCGCTTTATCTGTTTGTCATTACCGCCATCATCAACATCATCGGCAAATGGATCATCCAACGTACAGAGGTGTCTCACGGATGAGAACCGGACACGAAACCTGGCGCCAATGTAAAAACAATGCCTTTCATGGCCTCATTATTCTCTTTTCAGCCATTTTGTTTTTACCGCTTGCAGCTATCATTTTCCATATCCTCAAAAACGGACTCCATGTCCTGAGCTGGGAGTTTTTAACCGCACTCCCCAAACCCATGGGGGAATCTGGTGGCGGCGTCGGCAACGCCATTGCCGGGACTTTGCTTTTAATCGTATTGAGCAGCCTCATCGCAATCCCCATCGGTATTTTCACCGGCGTCTATTTGAGTGAAAACACCCACGGCAAATTTTCCCATATCATCCATGTGGCCGTGGATATGCTCCAAGGCACCCCCTCGATTGTCATCGGGATTGCCGCCTATATCTGGATCGTCAAGCCTATGGGTCACTTTTCTGCATTTTCAGGCGGCGTTGCCCTGGCCTTAATGATGCTGCCCGTGATCATTAAAAGCACAGAAGAAACCCTCAAACGCATCCCCAACACCCTCAAAGAAGCCGCGCTAGCCCTCGGGGCCCCCTATTATCGCACCATGCTCCAAATCATCATCCCCACGGGGTTTCAAGGAATTTTGACTGGGGTACTGCTCGGAATCGCGCGGGTTTCAGGGGAAAGCGCACCCTTGCTATTTACCGCTTTCGGAAATCCGTTTCTGAACTTGAACATGAACAAAACCGTGCAGGCGCTGCCCTTGCTCATTTTCAATTACGCAACCAGTCCCTATGAGGACTGGCAGGCTTACGCCTGGGGCAGCTCCTGCCTGCTGCTCATTTTCATTCTCAGTCTAACTCTACTCACGAAAGCGATTCGACCCCAATGAACCCAGATATCTTAACCATCGAACACCTCAATTTCTGGATTGCCGATCAGCACATCGTCAAAGACCTCTCCCTGTCCTTCCCTGAAAATACCATCACCGCGATCATGGGCCCCTCCGGCTGCGGCAAAACCACCATGCTGCGCTGTATCAACCGCATGCACGAGCTCATTGAAAACACCCGGGTCGAAGGCAAAATCAAGCTCAGTGGCGAAAACATCTTTAAGCTCAATGCCATGGCCCTGCGCCGCCGCATTGGGATGGTGTTCCAACGTCCGAACCCTTTCCCCACGATGAGCATCTACAACAACGTACTCGCCGGCTACATATTGAACGGCATTTCCCTCTCCCGAAAAGAAAAAGACCAAATTGTCCAAGAAGCCCTCACCCAAGCCGCACTCTGGGATGAGGTCAAAGAAGGCCTTCACCGTAAAGGGACCTTCTTGTCCGGCGGCCAACAACAACGACTTTGTATTGCCCGGGCATTGGCCATGAAGCCCAAAATTTTGCTCCTAGACGAACCCACCTCCGCCCTCGACCCAAAGGCTACCGCCCATATCGAATCCCTGCTGATGGAGCTTAAAGACACCGTTACGGTCATCATGGTCACCCACAACATCGCCCAAGCGTCTCGGATTTCCAATCAAACGGCCTTTATGTACCTGGGCGAACTCATCGAACACGGCACTACAGAGCGGATGTTCACAGTCCCCAAAGACAAACGCACCGAAGAATATCTATCCGGAAAATTTGGTTAATTTTATGAATACCCCCCCTGTTATTGTCATGGTAGAAGACGAGCCGGATATTGTAGATCTGGCCCGCTTTCATTTGGAACGAGAAGGCTATCAATTGGCCGCCATTGGCGATGCCAGTGACCTCACCCAAAAAGTCATTGATTTAGACCCACAATTGGTCATTTTAGACCTCATGCTCCCCGGCCAAAACGGCCTCGACGCGTGTAAAGCCCTCAAGGCCCATCCGAAAACCCAACACATCCCCATTTTGATTGCCTCGGCCAAATCTGAGGACGGCGATATCGTCACCGGGCTCGAGCTCGGCGCAGATGATTACCTCCCCAAACCCTTTAGCCCGAAAGTCCTTGTAGCGCGTGTCCGTGCACTCTTGCGCCGCACCCCTACCGCAACACCTGCACCCGAGCCTGCACCGAATAAATCCGACCCCCTCAATGTCCACGACCTCTCCATCAACCCCCAAACCCTTGAAGTAAAGTACAAAGGCCAGCCGATTTCCCTCAATGTCTCAGAGTTCAAAACCCTCCAGGTTCTTGCGCAGAAACCAGGCTGGGTACTCTCACGCTACCAAATCGTCGAGGCCATTCGTGGCGAAAACTACATTGTCACCGACCGGACCGTCGACGTCCTGATTGTCGGGCTCCGCAAAAAGCTCGGTCTCGCAGGCCATCTCATCGAAACCATGCGTGGCGTCGGCTACAGATTCAAACCACTATGACCAACAAACCCCTTTTCTGGTTGTTATTTTTGTCCTATCTCGCCCTTGCGACCATCATTAGCCTACTCCAATGGCTCCCTCTTTGGGCCAATTTGGGAGTGGGACTCCTCGGGGTCATCGCCACCACCCTGTTCGTCAGCAAACGCATTTCAAATCCCTTGAGCGAGCTCCAACAAATCACCCAAAATCTCGCGAAAGGGGAGTTCAAAAACCAATTCCCCTGGTCCGAATCCAGTGAAATTTCCCATCTGGTCACCTCCTTGAGCGACATGGCCACCCAACTGGAAGACCGGTTCACCACCATTGTGAGCGAGCGCAACGAAAAAGAAACCATTCTCGGCAGCCTCACGGACGGGGTCATTACCCTCGACACCGACTCTCGCATCCAAACCATCAATCACAGTGCCGCCCTGCTCCTCGACAAACCCATCACGCAACTTCACCAACAGACCATCATGGAAGCCATTCGCAATGTCGACCTCCAAAATTTCGTACATAATTTACTAAAAATACAATTTTCTACCCCACAATCCCCCGACAGTCTCATTATCGAGTGTGGGCAACGCACCCTCCAAGTTCAAGGCACGTCGATCCTGGACACCAAAATGCAGGTCAGCGGTGCCCTCATTGTGCTGCATGATCTTTCCCCCATCAAACAGTTCGATGCCATTCGCAAAGACTTCGTCGCCAACGTCTCCCACGAGCTCAAGACCCCCATCACCCTCATCAAAGGGGCTATCGAAACCCTGGAAGACCCCAGCCTCACCCCAGACGAAAATTCGCATTTTCTAAAAATGGCCAAAACCCACGCCTCTCGTCTTGATTTAATTCTAGAAGACTTATTGAATCTGGCACGACTCGAGCAAAACAAATCCGAAATCCAGAAAGAAACCCGCACAGCCGGCGAATTACTCACCAAAGCGGTCCAGCTCTGCCAACCCCTCCTCGATGAAAAACACATCGAAATCACCACCACAGGCGACCCCGAAATCCCCCTTCACTGTAATGCCCCCCTCCTGGAACAAGCCCTGATCAATCTCATCAAAAATGCCATTCAGTACAGCGAAAGCCCCAAAATTGCCCTTGAAGTTCAAGCTGTAAACGATAGAATAAACCTAACCATTCAGGATTTTGGCGTGGGCATTGCCCCCGAACATCTCCCCCGACTTTTCGAACGTTTTTATCGCGTCGACAAGGCCAGAAGCCGCCAAAGCGGGGGTACCGGGCTCGGACTTGCCTTGGTCAAACACATTATTCAGGCCCATCACGGGAATATTGAGGTCCAGAGCGTCAAAGGCGAAGGCACGCAATTCAAGATTAATTTACCCAAAGGAGCGTAACGTCCATGCAAAAACACCTCGATCGTGAACTTCAACATCTCAAACAACACCTCATTTTATTGAGCACCCTCGTCGAAGACAATTTCAGCCACGCCATCAAAGCCTTCCGTGAAATGGACACCTTGGCCACGGAAACGGTCATCAGCCGCGACCAAGACATCGATAAAATGGAAATCAAAATCGAGGAAGAGTGCCTCAAGCTGCTTGCACTGCACCAACCCGTGGCCCGCGACCTTCGATTTATCGTCACCGCCCTCAAAATCAACAACGATTTGGAACGCATCGGAGATTTGGCCGTGAATATCGCCAAATGTGCCAACTTCCTCTCTCAAATGCAAAAAATCGATACCCATTTCCATTTCTCCACCATTATCGAAAAAACCCAGACCATGCTCAAAAAATCATTGGATGCCTGGGTGAATCTCGACACCAAGCTCGCCTACGAAATCTGTGCCATGGACGATGAAGTCGATGAGCTCAAACGCCAACAAGAAAAAGCCATTACCCAACGTATCCAAGAATTCCCCGCCGAAACCGAATTACTCTTGCGATTTTTATCCGTGTCCCGTCACCTCGAGCGTATCGCGGACCACACTACCAACATTGCGGAAGACGTCATCTATTCCGTCGATGGCGACATCATTCGCCACCACAATACACCGGCACAATAAATCAGGTGCTAAGCCACAAATTTATCACTTTCCTAAAAAAGGACCTCCCCAAGCTCGTTGATGCCGACATCATTAGCGAGTATCAGGCCGAGAGCATCCTCTATCACTACCAGACACAATGGAAAGCCAAGCGTCGCGTCGCCATTCGCCTGGCCCTCATTTGGCTTGGCATTATCGTCGGTTCTTGTATCCTGTTCTGGCTACTTCCGATATTCAAAAAATAAGACGTCTAAGCTCTCCGACCATGTATAGCGGCAAAGAGAGCAGTGGATAGGTGATATTTTGGCGGCCGTTTGGAGTTTGAATGGTGTGGTCAAACTGTGCAAATGAAGGTGGATTGAGTTAATCGTTTCATCGGTTAGTCGTATCTCCTGGCAGGGATTGTAAAAATAGACCCCTATTTTGTCAACATATACGCTAAAACAGGGGTCTGTTTTAGCATAAATTTTTTGAAAACTCTTTCGAAAGTCTGTTACGACGTTGTCATCCCCGACTTGATCGGGGATCCAGGACGTCAAATTAGGCTAGACCTGGATTCCCACCCCCTCCTTCGCCAAGGCTTTGGCGGGCAGGTGCGCAGGAATGACAAACGTGAGTGTGGGGATAACAGCCTAACTAGAACTTGATTTAACTGCGATTGCCCTACGGTTAAACACTGTTTCGCTAAAGGTGAAAAGCAGGCCATCGACAAAGTTTCAATGATTCCTGCAAAGGGAATACCCCTATCCAAGACCATAAATCGAATGGAGATTAAATCATGACACAATTTAAAAACATGGCGAGTCCCGCCGCAGACGCGTTTCCAAACCCATCAATTGCAGACCAGGTAGCAACACTAATACCCCAATTAAAATTAGCCCACACGAAAGAAGCCCAAGCTGCATTAGATGGTTTAGCAAAGTTGGCTTTTTCACCCGAAGGAACCACAGCTATTCTTAAGAGCCCGGGGATCATAAAGACACTAGTATACCTGGCAGGCCGTGGGGCCCAAGAAACAAGACCATTTGCATTACTT
>JAHFCZ010000043.1 GCA_023249285.1 bacterium
GGTCGCGTCTTGAGCGAGGGTCTTCCCGAGCTGGACCCCTTCTTGGTCAAAAGAATTGAGGTTCCATAAAAAGCCCTCGAACATGATTTTATTTTCATAAAAGGCGAGCAACGCCCCCAAAGTTTGGGGGGTGAGCTCGGGGGCGATGACCAGGCTACAAGGCCGATGCCCGCTAAAGGTTTTATTGGGATCGCTGTGGGCTTGGCCGGTTGAAAACGCAACCAATTGGGCGACCAAGCTGGCCAAAAGCGCATCATGGGCAGCCCCAGGGGCGGGGCTACTGGCATAGGGTTTCGCGAACCCAATGCATTGAATGGGCACTAACTCAGGGCCTTGATGCAGTTTTTGGAAAAAGGAATGCTGGCTATTGGTGCCGGGTTCCCCAAAAACGACGGGGCTCGTGGCGTAATCAATGGACTGGCCGTCGCGATTCACGGATTTCCCGTTACTCTCACAGTCGAGCTGTTGTAAATGGGCGGGAAACGCGGCCAAAGATTGGCTATACGGGATAATGGCCCTGGCCGTACACCCGAGGACATTACATTCCCAAATCCCCAACAAGGCGGCCATCAGGCTCAAATTGTGGGTACAGTCAGGGAGACGGGCATTCTCATCCAGGGCCGCGGCGCCAGCGAGGACCTCTGCTGTGACCACTGGGCCATAGACCAAGCTGAGCAACAAAGTGCCGACCACGCTGGTCCCAGAATATCGGCCACCGATGCTCGCATCGATATAAAAACGGTCCCGGAATGAGGTGGGGTCATCCAAAGCGGTTTGGGGCATGGTCACGCTCACCAGGTGCTGGCGACTCTGCGCCGCTGTCCAGCCTAGATCCGTCATGGCTTGCGTAATCAGCCCAAGATTCAGGGCTGTCTCAAGGGTGGTCCCGCTTTTAGAAACGGTGATAAATAAAGTGGTTTCAGGGTCAATCTGGGCCCAAATCCGGGCAAAGTCATTGGGGTCGATATTGGCTAAAAAGTGAGTTTCGAGAATTAATGTAGACTGCGTCAGGGCCCAGCAATGGAGTCCTTCCACAAGGGCTTTCGGTCCCAATTCAGAACCCCCGATCCCCACTTGCACCACGGTGGTAAACGGGCGCGAAAAAGCCCCGTGCAGCTCACCACTGCGCACCCCGTCGGCAAAGTGATCGGCCCGGGCCTGTTCCTTGCCGTAAAATCCTCGGTTTGGACCGCGCGTCTGGTGATGGGAGACCACCCGATTTTCACTGGTATTCATGGCCTGGCCGTCTAAAATGGCGTGATAGGCCGCAATCACCCCTTGGGACTCAGCGAGGGCTTGTAAGGCGTGGCGTATCTCTGGGGACAGCAAATAACCCGCATAAGAAAAATGCAGCAAGCAATGGCGCGCCACTTGGTCCCGAATCGTGGCCGGGGTCAACGGCGCGGGCCAGTCCTGACGCAGGTCAGCAAGCTGCTGAAATTCAGGGCAATCGGTTAAATTTCTCATCGAGACGCCGTCATTTGCGCGTGATAGTTGGCAATGACCTGTTGTTCCAGATCCCGACAGTCCAGCTGCCGTCTGGCCATCATGGCCGTCACCATTTGGATGAATTTAGAGAGTCGAAAGGGGACATAACGACCGGCTTCTCCCCAGGAAAAGGGGGGGATCCACCCGTCGTGGAGGCCGACGCCAAATAAATTACACCCAAAGCCAACAACAGTACCCGTGCTCAACAAGGTCCCAATGCCGGTCTTGGCATGATCCCCAATCAAGCTGCCCAGGAATTGCAACCCAGTTGGAATTTTTTCCCCGGTTGCAGATTGGATCTGGACTTTGCCGTACGTATTTTTAAGATTGGAGGTGGTGGTACCGGCCCCAAGATTCACCCAGGATCCGACGTAGGAGTCGCCCACGTACCCATAATGGGCCTTGTTGGTGTAGGAGCCAAACACCGATTTACTGACTTCTCCTGCAATTTTCGAGCCGGCCCCAATCGTCGATTGGCTAATTTTGCCGCCCATAATCCGGCTGCTCGGGCCCACATACAAGGGGCCTTCCAACCGAGACCCGGACTCAACCACCACCCCGTCGGAGAGGTACACCGGTCCTTTTCGGGCATCGATCCAACAAAAATCTTCGATTTCAGCCTGCTTGCCCACGTACACTTGGGCCTCATTTAAAACGGTTGTCATCGCCCCAACCTTACCCTTCATGACCCCCAAGGTCAGATGAGGCAATTCGTCGGCCAGGCAATGCGGGTTCAGGGCCGCCAAATCCCAAGGGGCGTTAATCAGGCGGGCATCTCCCAGGTCAATGCCTTCGCCACTGGCGCGTAGCGCCGCACGCAGCGCGGACGGCTCGGGGAAGGACATCACCAACGACCAAAAGGACTCGACTTGATCTTGGGCGATGTAGGCGGCAACCAGCTGGTCTTGCGCCACAAAGGCCTGGGTATGGGTGAGGGGGAATTTGGCCAGAACCGACCAGGCTTGATTGGAGAGCCACGCCCGGGCATTGAAAAACCACATGCCACCCCCCAAATTGGGTTGATTAACCGAAAGCCCAGGGAATTGTTGCTTGGTCAGCTCCACCAATTCCGGGCGCACCACGAGGCTTAACGCCTGGGCCCCCAATCGTCGAATATAGGTTTGCAATAACGTTGAGGTGCCTAAATTTAATTCCACTACCGGACGGGTCACGGCAAACGGGGCCAAGGCCCCCACTAAGGCATCTTCAAAAATACAGGCGGGTGCAGCGGTCATTTAATGGGTCCCTTTCGTGGTCGTTAAGGCCGTATAGGCCGCCTGGTATCGTGCTGCAGTTTTCGCGATCACCGCTTCTGGTAGACGAGGGCCTGGGGCTTGCTTGTTCCAGTCACAGATCTCCAAATAATCGCGGATAATTTGCTTGTCAAAGCTCGGGGGGGAGATCCCCACTTGGTAGTCCTCGGCGGCCCAATATCGGGACGAATCCGGGGTGAGGACCTCATCAATCAAAATAATCTGCCCGTCATGCCACCCAAATTCAAATTTAGTATCGGCTAAAATGAGGCCACAGGCATTGGCATGCGCTTGTGCTTTGGCAAACAAGGCCAAGGTAATCTCTTTCAGACGTGTGGCGGTGTCTGCCCCCACAAACTCAGCGGCTTGGGCAAAGGAAATGTTTTCGTCATGGGCCCCCAATTCGGCCTTGAAGGCGGGGGTAAAAATAGGCTCGGGGAGTTGCTCGGCCAGGCGTAATCCTGGGGGAAGTGAAACGCCACAAACCGCACCCGTCTGTTGGTAATCTTTCCAGCCCGACCCGGCCAAATAGCCACGGGCCACACATTCGATTGGAATTAGCGCCGTTTTTTTGACCCACATGCTCCGCCCTCGCAACACATCCTGATAAGGGGCAAGTTGTGCGGGAAACTGGTCAACGTCGATGCTCAAAAGGTGATGGGGAACCACATCGGATAAAAAATCACACCAAAACGCGGTGGTTTGGGTCAAAATCTCCCCTTTTCCAGGGATGCCATCGGGCAAGATCACGTCGAAAGCCGAGACGCGATCCGAGGTCACCATCAACAACGTGTCGCCTAAATCAAAGACCGAGCGCACTTTTCCCGTTTTAAACAGGGAAAGGCCAGGTAAATCAATAGTGGTAAGTGGGGGTTGTATCATCGCCTAGGTATTATCAAGAAAAATCTGCTGAAATGCAATTGGCAGTGTTAAGGAGCGGTGGGGAAAACCGGGTTCCTAAATCGCTTGAAAGGCGTAAGTGTTTTTAAGAGAATGTAATTGTTTTTATGTAAAGTGGAGAAAATATAAGTGTTTTTAGTAGACTATAAGTATTTTTTGTGAAAAAATAGAAAAATGATAAATGCACCGCATCCTGAACCCAATTTGATTCTAGCTGGTTATGCAGCGCTAATCAATCAATATGAGCTTGATGTTGCATCCCCAGAGAGTTTAACTGCAATCAGCCAAAAATCTAAGAGATATACAACGGGTATATGGCAAGTTTTTCCCTCGATTTATGCACCTAAAGATGACTTATTGTCCCAACTGTCTTTTGCTTTAAAGTACGAAGGGTTAGACCTAGCCGTTTTGAATAGTTTGTTTAATACAGTATCACAGGCTGAAATTGAGGCGGTGGTTAAAAGCAAACCAAATGGCAAAAATGCGAGGCGAATATGGTTTTTATACGAATGGTTGAAAGAGAAAAAGCTAAATATTTCTGATGCCAAGCAAGGTAATTACATCAATTTAATGGAGGGAGAGCACCAGTACCCAGGTCCGTCTCGGCTTTCCAAGCGGCATCGCGTTCGAAATAATTTGCCAGGTGTTAAAAATTTCTGCCCTCTAGTGAGGCGGACAACTAAGATAGACCAGTTAATTGAGAAAGATCTGCCCGCACTAGCCCAGAAAAATATTGGAGCGGTGCATCCAGATATTCTAATGCGAGCGTCTGCCTACCTGCTGTTGGCAGACTCTAAGGCATCTTATGCAATCGAAGGCGAAACCCCTCCCCGAGATCGTGCTGAGAGTTGGGGGAGAGTCATTGGGCAGGCTGGTCAAACACCGCTTTCGAGACAGGAATTTGTGAGGCTTCAGAAGGTGGTTCTTGGAGAGAGTCCACGATTTGTTAGTGTGGGGTATCGCAAAGAGGGGGGCTTTATTGGGACGCATGATCGGTCAACGAGGATGCCGATTCCAGACCATATCTCTGCTCGGCCGGAAGACCTGGACGCACTGATGGAAGGCCTCGTTGAGACTGCCGAGTTGCTCAAGGAGGCGGGCTATCCAGCCATTTTAGCGGCTTCAGCCATCTCATTCGGGTTTGTATTTATACATCCTTTTGAGGATGGGAATGGACGCCTGCATAGGTATTTGTTGCACCATATTTTGGCGATTACAGGGTTTACTCCGAAGGGAATGGTGTTCCCTGTATCCTCTGTCATTTTGAAGGATATGTTGTCCGAATATCGTAGGGTTCTGGAATGTTACTCAAGGCCTAGGCTGCCTTTAATCGAATGGCGGGAGACGAGCGAGGGTAATGTCGAAGTATTAAACGATACGATAGACTTATACCGCTACTTTGATGCGACTCAACAAGCTGAATTTTTATACGATTGTGTTTTGGAGACAATAACCACCACCTTACCGAATGAGGTTCAGTACCTTCAACGGTACGATGAAATGAAGCGCTTTATCATAAATGATGTAGATATGCCGGACCAAAAGGCGGATCTGCTCGTCCATTTTTTATATCAAAATCAAGGGAAGTTCTCCAAGCGTGCCCGAAATAACGAATTTAAAGGGCTTCAAGCGCATGAGATAGCGAGGTTTGAAGAAAAATTTGCTGAGATTTTTGATCTCCCAGAGTCTGCACCGTTAGGCGGCTTAGTGTAGGGGGCGTCTAGAATTTCCTGTGTCCACGGGCAGCCAAGGTCGCCATATTATCGATTTTGAGTAGTGTGGCTTAATTTGCGCAATGCCCTGAATTATAAAACAGGACGCTACCCCACCAACTCATCCAAAGTGCACCCCAAGGCCCCGGCGATCGCCAAAAGTGTCGACACGCGCACGTCGGCGACTTCTTTAAGGCGGATTTTAGTGAGCGTTGAAAACGAAATGTCGGATTCCTTACTCAGATGATCTACAGACCATCCCAAGGTTTTTCTTTTTTTCTCAATATTTTTGACAATTTTGTCAATTAATTCTAAGGCCATGGATTAATTCTAGGGAAAATAGTGGCAATATGATATGCTCCATATAAGGGTATCTATATATGGATAAATATGGGATTTGGAGGGATGTATTGAACAAGAAAATCAGCGAACTTCGGTTAAGATTCAAGACAGAAACGGGGAATGGACTGAAACATGTAAATGAATGGGTATTATAACGCGCAGTGGTTGGAGGTTGTTTTATTGAGGGGTGATTTTAAAAAATAAAAGGAGCTTTGGTGCGCTGTGCGTGGCTCGAACACGCGGCCAGCTGATTAAGAGTCAGCTGCTCTACCAACTGAGCTAACAGCGCAGGAAACAAAACGAAGCTGACGCATTATAGCGCGAACAGCGCGAGAGTGGGAGGCACCAATTGTAGCGTAGCGAAGCAGGAAAAGGAGGGAGGAGCAGACTTGCTCTGTCCGACCGATGCCGAGTGCTCGGGAGCCAAAGGCGAGCATGCCGAGGCGAATCTAAAAGATGAGGGGGAGGCTCAGGCGAACTTGCTTCGACTGAGGGGGCGACGCAAGCCCCTATAAAACAGGAGCTGCTCTACCAACTGAGCTAACAGCGCAGGAAACAAAACGAAGCTGACGCATTATAGCGCGAACATGATAAAATTTTAACCTCTCAACGCCCGCTTCGATTAAAGCCCCACCGCAGGGCATCCACCACCATCGGCAAGAATGACACGACCATGATGCCCAAAATAAGGCCAGAAAAATGCGCCTTCACCCAAGGGAGTTGGCCAAACCAATAGCCTGCAAACACGAACCCAGTCACCCACAGTAGCCCGCCGATGAGGTTGTAGGCCATAAACCGCCGATAGGACATCTGCGTGATCCCACAGACAAAGGGTACAAACGTCCGAATAATCGGCAAAAACCGGCCTAAAATAATAGCTTTGCCGCCGTATCGTTCAAAGTAGGCGTGGGCCTTGGCCAAATGCGTCGGGTTGACCCATTTATGGGACGAGAGTTGCTCGCCAAACACGGCCCCCACCCGATAATTCAGTGCATCCCCCAAAAACGCCGCAATGACCAAAAACAGCCACAGCCATCCGACCTGTAATCCCGAGCTGGCACAGAGGGCACCGGCGGCAAACAAGAGCGAATCGCCGGGTAAGAAAGGGGTAAAGATGAACCCCGTTTCAGCAAAAATAACCGCAAATAAAAGGACATAAATCCCAGAGCCATAAGCGGCAAAAAAATGGGGTAAGAGCACGTCGAGATGCAAAAAGACGGCAAGGATCGCGGAGAATGCGGTCATGAGGGGGCCCTTTCAAAGCTGTAAATTTGCGGGTGAACCAGGAGCTCTTGGGCGAGGCGTTGAATGTCTTTGGGCCCCAATTTTTGAAGATCGGCTTCTTCTCGGGTAAAGGCATCAAAGCCCACCCCGTACAGCTCATCCGTGGCACAGACCGTCGCCAACCCATCCCAGGTTGAGATGCGTTCCTTGGCACTGTAGCGCAGCTCGGCAATGGCCAGCTGGCATTCTTCGGGGCTGACCAAGGTCGATTGCAAGGACGCGAGCTCATCGAGCATAAATTGTTCGGCTTGGGCCAATTGCGGACTCGAAGTGAGCGCGTAAAGGTTAAATAAGCCGTAATCCAAGCCGCCCAAGACGGTGCTACTGGCTTGATACACCAACCCTTGATCCCTCAGTCCGTTAAAAATCCGACCCGAAGGGCCATTCCCACCGGTCAAGATCGCAGAAAGGAGCTCCAGCTTGCGCCGACGTACCGTATCCGAAAAGACAGGGCCATCAAACCCGATAAACAAGGCGGCCACATCCTGGGGAATCTCAAACTGAAAACGCTGGGGCATCCGATGGCGAACCTCAGAAAAATCCTGGGGCCACGCACGAGGGGTCGCTTGTACAGACACAAAATGCTGCTCACATTGGGCCAGTATCGCCGTTGGCTCAAAATCACCCATAATGCAGATCACCCAATGCGCGGGGTCTAGGACTTGATGGTAATGCGCCGCCACCGCTGCCCCAGTGAGGGGGGTAACGGACTTGGGTTCCCCGATGAGGGAGAGGCCATAGGGATGCTCCCCAAAAAAAGTCTTCCGAAAATGATAGGTGCACAAGCCCGACCATTCATCGCGGCGTTGGGAGATTCGCTTCAATTGCTTACGCTTTTCCTCGGCCACATCCGCATCGACAAAGACCGGATGGCGTAGTGCATCCACATAAATCGGCCATAGGCGCTTAAAGTCACTGCTCAGACACTCCAGAGAGTACGAAAACGTGTTATTGCCCATGGTGGCCGAAAGCTCCGCGCCGTTGCCTTCGATCCGATCCCGAACGATCGATTTGGAATACTGAGCAGAGGAGCGCCCCCAAGACTGGGCCATCAAATAGCCGAGCCCGTTTTGGGCTGCGGTTTCCGCGCGAATGCCACCGGAAAGATAGGATTTCACCAGGACCGCGGCCTTGCTGGAATCTGGGTACAGGACCACCCGGACCCCGTTGGACAAGCGGTGCAAGGTCGGGAGTCGGGGGGGTAATGTGCCAATCACGGTGCCCGGACGTGATTTGGGGACATCAGATTTGGGGGACATAACCACGGTTAAGCCCTTGGAGAAGTCAAAATAGGTCTGGGCAGCCCGTTGTAAATCGGCAGCACTCACCTGTTTGAACTGGTTGCGGTAATAGTCAAAATAATCGGGGTCGTTGGCATAAATCACCCCTTGGCCGATCCGCTCAATTTTATCCTCAATGGTATCCACACTGAGCAAATCCTGGGCGATTTTTTGTTTCTTGCTCATGGCCAATTTTTTGGGGGAGACGGGCTTGGATTGCAAGTCCTCAAGAATACGACGGACCTCCCGTTCCAAAGCCGCAACATGCCGGGTCTCAGTCTGGGCATAGATCTCAAAATACCCGCCACCACAGGCGGGCGTAAACGAGGTGCAGCCAATGCTATACGCCAGCTTTTTCTCCTCGACTAAGAGTCGATTTAAGAGCGCACTTTCACCGTTGCCCAAGACAAAATCCAAAAGATCCAAGGGGTAAATATCGGGAGACATGAGGCTGACCCCTGGGAATCGAATGCCCCAGTAGGTGACCGCCGTGTCGGCCGAAAGCTGTTGGCACCGCGGCGAAGAAAAAACCGGTTCTTCCACATAGACCGGCGGGACCGTGGCCACCCGAGGAATTTTTCCAAAGGTCTCACGGATCTGGGGCATCCAAGCTTCAGGGGCGATGGGGCCTCCCAACACTAGGGTTACATTGGCGGGGGTGTAACGCGCTTTGTAGTAAGCATGGAGCTGCTCAGCGGTGACTTTTTTAAAGTTTTCCAAGTACCCTAAGACGGGGTACCGCGCGGGATGCACGGCATAAAACCCTTCTTGTTGGGCCCGGTGAAAGCGGCTGCCCAAGTGCACCGCGTCCCGTTCGATTTCGCGGGTGATGACCCCGCGTTCACGCTCAAATTCCAAGGCCGTAAAGGCAGTAAAAAACATCCACTCATACAAAATCGTGAGCATATCACTGACATGGTCCGGCACGGAATTGAGGTAATAACAGGTATGATTGGTGGTGGTGTAGGCGTTATATGAGCCCCCCAATTTTGCGATGAGGGTTTTGTAATCATCTTCCGTCCGAAAGGTCGAGGGGCCACTGGCCACCAAATGTTCTAAAAAATGTGATAAGCCAGACCCTAAAAAGGGGGCCTCATCCATCGATCCGGTACGAACGTAAGTTTTCGCCGAAACCAGGCTCGACCCAGGGTCCGACAAAATATACACATCCAGACCGTTGGGGAGCGTTTCGTGGTAAAGAAAATCTGTGCTTGGCATCCGGGCTAGTATACGCCAGCCCCCATGCTTTGTCATTTGGGCGGTGCATCATCCCGGGCTACGAGCCACCAAGCCAGCCAAGCCGCGGCTAGAGCGGACGCCGCCGCCAGAAAAGGCCATACAGCGCGCAGGGCTGTTTTTGGGGTGCTAACCTCAAGTGCGACCATATAGGTTAACTTGCCACAGCGTACCAATGACGCTTGATGGCCGCGATACACGTCGCCGTTTAAAGCGTTACAAATCTCTTGCGTCGCAGTGCTCACTAACTCACAGGCATCGATAATGGTATCGCGAACGGGTGTAAACCCATGCGCCACAAGGGCCTCCATGACAGCAACCATGCGGGGATCATAGCCGTCAGAGGCTGTGTCTGCTGATGGTGCAATGCCCGTTAAAATACTGGGGTTCAAAATGACCACGGGCGGGATGCCGTTTGCGTTCACGGGTGCATAAATCGGGCTAGAAGACGGCATCAGTCCTTCCAAAGTGGCCAGTAACCGCTGGACTGCAAGACTCGCGCTTTCAAATTTCTTCATATTCGACTCATTGCGAGGGTCAGGGGGACCAAGGGCATCCCCCATTTGCGGCATGATTTTCGGGAGGTCATTGAGAAATTCAATAATCCCGGGATAGTTGTAAAAGCGCACAAAGATTTCTTGAAAAAAGAGATCATTGAAGGCCAGAAGACCAGATAAATTCTGTTTAACATAATCCGCATCGCCGCAAAAACGGTTAAAAATAGACTTCCTACTATTATCAAGGACTGTGGTGAGGGTATCCTTGACGTGACGCAGCGATGTGGGGTTGGCCTCAATGAGTCTTTCTAAAGCGCCGGTCTCTCGATAAAAGAGAAGGGCGACAACCTGCAGCTCCAAATTACTAACTCCTGACACGGCAAGAGCGGCGGCCGTGAGACATTGGGTCATGAGTAACTCATCGAGGGGAAGATCCTGACCGCTTTGTTGCGCGATCATGGCGTACAGCGTTGCATCGGACATCATGATCGTATGGCGCAATAAGTGCTGAGGCTCTTGCGGATTCACGACATACTGGAGGTAAAGGCTAGCCGTCGTAGAATTTCGACGTGTAGCGAGAAGCTCACCAAGACGAAAAGGGACGGGGTCCCATACTTCATTGGCGACCTGCCCAGAAGGGTGCTTAGGTGCAACAGCTCGTAAAATCGCAAGCGTGGGGTCCTGGGAGAAGGCGTCCAATTGCCCTTTGCTCACCCGGTCTCTGATCACGGGGTGAACGGAATCTGGCATGAAATCCCAAATCAGATAGTGGACCGCTTTGACCGTGGGTTCATGGCCGGAGGCAAGTGCACCTGCCAACAACGCTTGCCAGGCATGTACCGGGAGTTTGTGCTCAATGCCGCGGATTGTAATATCAAATTTCGCATTGAGGTCCAAAACGCCGGATTCCACCATGGTGGTGAGGGTCTCGATAGCGCGCTGTTGTTTACCCGCATTGTAGAGGAGCTTGGTGGAATTAAGAGCACTGTGGGGCGTTGAGGTGTCTTGCATTGCGGTCGAGATAGCGTCCGCCCAACTGGTATCTTTGGGACGTGCAGGGGCAGCGGCTCCTGTACCCTGGGCCCCTGAAAAAAGTTTCTTTTTCGCACGGGACTGCGCTTCTGGTACTGGCAAGAGTTGCGCTTGTTTTTTGGGGGAAATTTGCGCATTGAGTGCAGTTAGTTTCTTGCTGTAAAGCGCCGAACTCTCATCGGGAAGTGAATCGATGATCGAGCGAATCGCTTCCCGGGCATGCCGGCTGCGAGACCCTGAGGATTCAAAATAGAGCTCCAAGACCTGGCATTTGTCTTCAGCGGGTACACTCGGTGCGGCCATGGCCTCCAGAAAGCTAGGGATCGCTACGACCGTTGTATGATCAGTTTCAGCCAATAAGTCCCGAAGTTGGGGCCTAATTTTTTCGAAAGCAATCCCAATATGGAGTGCAGAGGTATTGAGTCGCTGAAGCGGCGTTAAGACAGCAGACTCGCAAATGGCCTCTGCAAGCCGGCTATTGATCTCAAACGTAGCGGTGCCGACGGTGAGGTGATAGGTTTTCCCATGCTTCTCAGCACTAAGACGATAGCCAAGCTTTTGTGTCACGGTGAGTAAGTCGTCCACTTCGCGTTGCTGAATTTCCGGGGCCCTGAGCTGGGCGGCCATCTCAAACATCCGCGCAATAAATGGGGGGGCGATAATCCCGTCTCTGAGTTTTTGAAGATGACCCAGGAGGTCTTGATCAGTAGGGTCTATCCCGGCCGCGACAGCAGGCGCGACAGGCAGCGGGAAGATCCGTAAAAGACGATCCAACGCCACAGCATTGAGCTCCGGTTTGGGGCCACCCGAAAGAATCCCAGCATCTACAAGATTTCGAAGTGCACTGCCAATATGGGTATTATGGACCTTTACATCGTGATCAGAGTTATAGACCACAATCGGGGCGGAAAAAGCGTAAACCTCGTGGTGGCTATTGAGGGTGAAAACCCGGGGTGCGCCGGGGTACATGTATTTGTAGAGCGAGCAATGGCTGGGGGGGGTGCTGTCGAATCCCGTATATTTGTCAGGGATCTTATTGCGGGTCTGCAGGAGGAGGTTGCTATCCGGTTCGCGCTCGTTTATAACAGCGCGAAGTGCGTCCTCAGACTCAGGAAGGTGGCCTGTAGAGGCAGCAACCCAAATTGCCAATTCCAGTTTAGAAAATTGGCCTGGGGCAGTGAGTTGCGTATAAACGTCAAGCGTTGAAATAGAGGGGGGAAGAGCCGTGTGTTTGTGCATAAATTAAGTGGTTTGGGTAGGATTTGAAAGAAGACTTGCAATTTTTTGAGCAAAATTCACGATAAAGGAAATGTAGGGAAAAAACAAGGCCCACAAAATGA
>JAHFCZ010000132.1 GCA_023249285.1 bacterium
TAGTATGCTGTCTCAGGAGACATCTGGATGGATTCCAGGTTTGGTAGGGGATGTATTAACGGTGCCAAATTTTGGCCAGCGAGCTGCCGAAGCAACGTTGAGACGTAAGGCCGCTGAAGCCTTGGTGGAGGAGGATGGGAAATAAAATAATTAATCGCTTGTTTTGGGTTTCGAGAATTTCTCCGGTTCCTGAGATATGCTTTTTGGTGGTGTTGTCGATTCCTTCAAAGTAAACATAGGTTCGGTATGGGGACGTTTGGAATTCTTCGATGGCGGCGGTTGGCGTGGCAAGTAGCCAACGGAGGCTTGTCATGAGTCCGTAGGAACTGATTGGCAATGCGAGGCTGAGAAGTAATGTAAATGCAACAAAAATAGCGAGCTCAGCTTTGGAGCCTGCATTAGGACGAAATTTGGGGTTTCCTGGGATCACGTCTCTCGCGTCATTTGGCCAAAGAAGCTGAACGCCTCTGGGATTGAACATATCTAGCAAAATGTGGCTGGCGTAGCCGATTGAAAACGCAACAATGAGTCGCCACGTTAGCGACCACGTCACAGATAGCCCTGCAAAAAACTGGATTCCCATCTTCATGGGAATGACAAGAATAGCAAAAATGAGGCTAGCGATGGCCCAGCCGAAAAATGAATGCGTGACCGTTCGGTGGCCAAAGTTTCGTTCCAGTGGCTTTGAAATGAAGAAGAATATTTTGCCGATGATCGAGCTTGGCAAGTCGATGTCGGGTGCAAGTGAACCAATAATGGCCACGGTCAAAATCACCCAGTGAAGACCTTGTTCCACGCCAAAAACAGCTAGCAATCTTGCTGAGGCCCTCATGTACTTTAGAGACCAACGCCTCGATCAAAATTTACCAAAAAATGTTTATTTTTCAGCGGGTGACCCCCCCAATAATGATGCCCTTACAGCTACATTAAAAGCCTTAGACGATCTTCCCACCCATCTAAATGCTCAGCTTCCTGATGAAGACATTGTGGCCGCTCTTAAGGCAAAAGAGCTTTCTGCAAAGGGGGTAAAAAGAGTGTGCATGGCTCAGGCCGCATTGGAGGCGGCTTCAACAGGCTATATGGCAAGAGATAGCCATCTGTTAACGCAATGCAAGGCAGGGGAAATTACGATAGCAGTACGTGGTTTTTATCATGCCATACCCGATACAGACATGGGCAAACCACCGGGTGGGGCAGAAGGCTCACTGCTTTCTTCAAAAATGGACGCAGTGGTCTTTATAGATAAAGTGGCAGAGGCCGAATACAAGAAGACAAAACAGGAATTAGAAAATCCTACTCGACGGGAGATCCGTGTAGGCTGTGACACAAACGATGTGCCCATAGGTAGTAGAGCCGAAAGAGAGCGTATTCTTTTTGGACAAAAGGGGGAAAGACCCTTATCCAGCGCCGAAGTAGCCACCCTTAGAAAGGGTGTTTCCGGTTCAGGCAGTATTAAGGATGAGATCCGTCAGCGAAAGCCCCATCGTCATGATGAATCTTAGGGGTTAGAATAATTTACTCAAAAATCAAATTTCAAATTAAAAATATTCCTACTCATGCGATCCGATATGTCGTTAGAAGAAATTGCGCGCTGTAGGGCATAGATCCCGTATCCAACCATTAGCAAAGACGGAATCAATGGGTCTGCACCTGTTGAGGCATAATAGCCTAGATCATTTTTTTTACTACCCAGAACATAGTAGAAAAAAGGATTGCTGATATTGCAATAAATTCCCATATACATCCAACCTAAAGCAAAGTCATTTTTATGAAGGGATTCCGTTTGCAAAATGACTTCTGTTGCGAGTGATTCTGCAATATAACCGCCAAGACTAACGACACTTTTCTTATAGTCCAGAACATGGGTGTCTTTATCGGAAAAATTTCCATTGGTATACATGAGCCCAATATCTGTTACATAGCCCCCTTGAGCTAAAATTAAGCTCGCATGCCCTATTTCATGACAGGCAGAACCCGTAGCAAACCCAAGCCCAAATGATACTAGATTATTCACATCAGCATAAGTTGAAAATGAACCCCATCCGAATAACAATAAAAATAAAAAAACAATCACTTTAACCACTCTCCTCTATTAAAAACTTAGCCCAATTGAGAATCTATAGAAGTTATCCAAGACATCGTTTTGGCTGGCTTCCCAAGATATATTGGCTCGTAATGTGTCGAGATAGAGCCCTGTCCCTAGTGTTAATTGGCCGTTATGTAGGCCGGCTGAGACGCTGGCTAGGGGGATGGGGTGAAACTCTGTGCCGATGTTGAGCCTGCTTGGGCGATTTTGTTGGGAGACATAATCTGTCGAGAGGGTGAGTGCTTCTTTGAGGACCTCAATCATGAGTCCACTCCTGAGGGTGAGCGGGAGCGTTTCTCGTGTGTGATCTGGGGTATTCCACTGGAGTGTAGGGGCAAGCACGTTTTCTGCAACTAGGGCCACTGTGCACCAAGGCGTGGCTTTGTAGGCTGCAGCGGCCGTGAGCCCGATACCTGAGGCATTTGTTGTTGCGATGTCTTCTCTGATGTAAAGACCCGTTATTCCGACGGAGAAAGCCTCTGTCAGGGCAACTCCCGTAGAGAGGTAGAGGACCTGTCCTGAAAAGCCATATATTTCTCCTGTTGGTGCTGAAATATTGTCTGTATTTCGTTGTGTTCCATTAATCCCCCCTGTTTGAGAAAACCGATAGCCCGCCCCCCAATACGGAGCCGCTACAAAAATAGAGGTGTGGGTTGTTTCGAATGCGGTGGTGGTCATCAGGGTTAAATCGTAATGCTTCAATTCGGCTAGTTTTGCGGGGTTCCAGTACACAAGGGTGGCGTCTGAGGCCCAAGCGGTAGCGGCCATTCCCATTCCCGTCGCACGTGCATCATCTGAAAATTGAGAAAAGGCAGCACTAGTGGTATCCGTGGCGACTACTGCGACGGACATGCTCAGACTTTAGACAACGACTAACCAAATTCGACTTACTTTCGGACCCATAATTTCACCTTGCCTTTTTGGACGTTACCGTCCGTTTTTGCGATCACATAGGCGACATAAATCCCATTTGCCACCGTCTCGCTGAATTCATTTTTTCCATCCCAAATGACACGGTTGTAGCCTGTGGTGGATCCGCTTTGTCCCGAGCTGCTGGACACGTGTTTTTGAAGCTCTCCACTGAGTGAATAAATATAAATATCGACATCTGCAGGTTTGGACAGGAGATAATCAATTTGAGTGGACTCGTGATTGGGATTAAAGGGGTTTGGGCTGTTCATCACACGATCTAAGGATAGTCCCGTTTGAACAATGGCCTCCGCCGTATTTGAAGATGAGATATTGCCAGCCGTATCGATAGTCAGGAGTTTAAACAGATAATGTCCTGCAGCAAGCTCTGGATTGAGGGTGTAGGAGAGCGAATAGACGCCCACGCCACCGACATTGACCGGATGCTGGGATAGCACGGCTAACGTGGACGCATTTAACACTTGGAGATTCCAGGTCGCGATGCCAATCCCTGAGTCCTCCAGTTGGGCGGTGATGACCGGTGCCATCCCGACATATTCATTGGACAGCAGTGTCCGGCCATCAACTTTGAGGTTGAAGATCGCGGGGGGCGTGGTGT
>JAHFCZ010000044.1:0-9898 GCA_023249285.1 bacterium
GATAGCGTTAGCACCCTTTAAAGTCTCGTTGATCCTTTGCAAAGACGAAGCCCCATTTCGGGAAGCCGCTGATGGGCTTTATAATGAATTGAAGGCCGCCAATATTGAGGTGCTCTATGATGATCGTCCTGAATCCATGGGGGTCAAATTTAAAGACACCGAATTAATTGGCATTCCGCTTCAAGTCGTGGTCGGTAAAAGATATGCCGAAACCCAAGAATTTGAGCTCAAAGACCGCCGTGATAACCAAGTATCGTTTAGGAGTCTATCCGCCTTGATCACCCACATAAAGGAGATCTGTCATGGGGCTTGAAGTTATTCCAATTGTGTTGGTGGTGGGTTTGGCCATGTTTTCGCCGTCTGGCCAAGTCAGTGCCAATTATGCAGGCAGCCTCAAAGAAGGGATCGGGATGGAGATCGATTACCCCAATGCCGATGAAGATGGCGATTACCGCTGCATTTACGCGTTTATCACGACCCGGTATCCCAAGCTGGATCCCCAGGACGCCACCCAAATCACCACGTCTTTGGTCGAATCTGGCAAAACCCATCAAATTGACCCCAAATTCACCGCAGCCTTGATTGCCCGAGAGTCCGGCTTTAACAAACAGGCCGTGAGCTCAGCCGGCGCGATGGGCCTAGGTCAAATTAAACCGGTCAATTTCCCAACCCTCAACATTCGCAATCCCTTTGATGTTAAAGAAAATGTATCCGGGACCACGCAGTATGTGAAAACCCTAATGGGGTACTGGAAAGATCAATCGGCCAAAGTGGCCCTCACCCTCGCTTCTTATTTCAAGGGCCCCACGGCGGTGTCCAATGAAATGGGGCGTTTGGATGACAAAACGCAGGCCTATGTTAAAGATATTTTGGGGACATATCTCAAGATATGTGCCTCAAAGTCCAATTCAACCCCCGCCAATCCAGCACTCTCAGTCAACTAAGGAGAAGTTAGTATGTCTCAGACTCTTGCCACCGAACAACGTCCCCTCCGCGTCGCCATCATTGGCGCTGGCCCCAGCGGTTTTTACGCAGCCGATGCCTTGTTCCGCGCCAAAATCCCGGTCGTTGTGGATGCCTTTGATCGTTTGCCGACCCCATTCGGACTCTTGCGCGGCGGGGTGGCCCCGGATCACCAACAGATGAAAACTGTCGGGAAATACTACGAAAGAGTGGCAGCGACCCCGGGCTTCTCCTTTTGGGGGAATGTGAAAGTCGGGCAGGATATTTCTGTTGAAGAGCTCAAGCGTCACTACGATGTCCTGATTTTCTCTAGTGGTGCAGAAACCGATCGTCACTTGGAAATCCCAGGCGAGAGCCTCATCGGCAGCAATACTGCCACGGCATTTGTCGGCTGGTATAACGGCCATCCAGATTATCGGGACCACCCATTTGACCTCACTGCAGAGGCGGTTGCGATTATCGGACAAGGAAACGTGGCCATTGACGTGGCCCGTATTTTGGCCAAAACCCCCCATGAACTCAAAGACTCTGATATTGCCGACCATGCGATGCAGGCCCTGGCGAAGACCAACATTAAAGACATTTACTTGATCGGCCGTCGGGGTCCGGTCCAATCCGCATTTACAGAGCTTGAAATTAAAGAATTGGGCGAGCTTGAAGACTGTGATGTCATCGTGAATCCGAAAGATATGGTGCTCAACGCCGAGAGCCAGGCTGAGTTGGACGATCCCACCAACAACAAAGCCCGCAAAAACGTGGCCGTCCTCCACGAATTCTCAACACGCCAACCCCAAGGCAAGAAAAAACGGATTCACGTCCTCTTCTTCAAAAGCCCCATTGCGATGAATGGCGAGAGCCACGTCACAGGTTTAACCCTCGAACACAATCATCTTGAAGGCCCTGCAGGCAAGCAAAAAGCCGTTGCCTCGGGTGAAACCGAGACCTTGCCTTGCACATTGGTCTTCCGAAGTGTCGGATACCGTGGCGTGCCCATCGAAGGGGTTCCGTTTGATCCAAAACGCGGGGTATTCCCCAACGAGGCTGGACGCATCTTGGATGGCGTAGCACCTGTCCCGGGTATGTACTGCTCTGGATGGATCAAACGTGGCCCTAGCGGGGTTTTAGGGACCAATAAGCCCGATTCTGCTGCAACCATTGCCTCGGTCTTGGAAGATGTGCCGAACCTGAAGGGCTGCGACGTGCCGGACTCTGAAGCAGTGCGTGCAGTATTGAACTCTCGACAGGTGCAGGTAGTGAGCTTTGAGGATTGGAAACACCTGGATGCCGAGGAAGTCCGTCGGGGCGAAACGGTCGGGAAGCCTCGAGAGAAATTTACCCGTGTAGAGGACGTGTTGTCCTTCCTGCGCTCCGTTTTGATTGAGAAATAAGATGACCGTGAAAAGGGTATTTTTAATTCGACGGCTATTGGCAATTGGCGCGAGCGTTTTGATAGGTGTATTTTTGGTGAGCCTGCTGAACTTTGCCTTGCACCACCTCAGTGGGCCCAAACGGAGTCGCATTATTTCTGGGGCCAAATTTGAAATCAAACCCTACAAATGGAAGTCTAATCGTGAAACCGATTTCCATATTGTCATTGAGACCTTCCAAAATCCACCCATGCTGAACCTTGATTTGAGCAAGACGGCACTGATCGTAGACGAGCTTGATAATCCGTATAGACCCCTCAAGTGGATCCCCAAAAAACGCACCGGGTCCCGCGTTGAAGGGGATTTGATTTTTACCGCTGGGCCCCACAAGCCCAAGCAGCTCACACTGATTATTTTTACCTCGGAAGAGAACCAGTTTCAGTGGACGTTTTAGCCTGAAGACTCCAGGCCCAAATGCCCAGTCCGATCGCAATCATGGCAAGGCAGAGCCACTGACCTAAGCTCAGACCCAAGGCCAAAAATCCGACCTGCTGATCGGGTTCCCGGAAGAACTCAATCCCAAATCGAAAGAGTCCGTACAAGCCCACAAATAACGCAGAGACCTGGCCATCGCGGAGCTGACCCCGACGATAAAGAGGATAAACAACCAGGCCCAACACCAACCCCTCGAGCAGGGCTTCATAGAGCTGAGACGGATGTCGTGGAAGCGGGCCACCGTTCGGGAAGATCATCGCCCAAGGCAGGGTGGTGACACGACCAAAAAGCTCCCCATTGATAAAGTTGGCCATTCGCCCCAAAAAAATACCCAAAGGCGCACCCGCACAAATGGCGTCCACAACGCCCCAGACCCGAGTCCGATGCACGCGTGCAAAGATCCACAAGGCAGCAAGGCTGCCCAAGCACCCCCCGTGAAAGGACATCCCCCCATGCCACAGGGCCAAAACCTCGCTTGGATAGCGTAGGTAGTAGGGGAGGTCATAAAACAAAATGTATCCAAAGCGTCCCCCCAACACGATGCCCAGCATCAAGTAAATGGGTAAGGACGAAATCTGGTCGAGGGTGAGTCCCAGCCGTTGTTTGAGCCCAGGTGTAATGGCCCAAATGCCCCCAAAAACCCCCACAGCATAGGCAAGTCCGTACCAGCGAAGCTCCAAAGGACCAATTTTGAGGAAGTATGGGAGAATTTGTGGATAGGAAATCATAGCGAAATGTATTATAGTATCCTGATAAAATTATGGCCATTCTAAAGCGAAAAAAGAGCGACGCTCAACCGGCCCCGAAACCCACACCTCCCAAGTCTTTATCAGGAAAACGATCACATCTCCTGAAGGGTGTGGATGAAGTCATGCCCAAAAGGGCGCTCTCCAAACTCAAAGAAGTCCAGGCCGCTGATCCGGACATGGCGGCGCTGATGACGACCCCAATGGAGCAGGCTTACGATCCAGAAATGGTTCAAACGCAACTCAATGAATTGCGAAGTCTGGAGATCCATAAGCTGGAAAAAGAGCTCAGTGCTATTCGGGCCCAAGCGCTGGCCCAGCTCGAAGATCATCGTCACGATGTCCTGGATAAAGCCTATCAAGAGGGGCTGGCCCAAGGAAAACAGGCGGGGTATAACGCCATCAAAAGTGAGCTCGATCAATTAACGGCTACCGTGCATGAAATTAATGCCCAAAAACATCAAGTACTCGAAAAGATGAAGCCAGAATTACTCCAGCTGACCGTGGCAATGGCTGAGCGCATTGTCCGAAAAGTGTTGGATAAAGATCCTGATCAATTCACCAAAATTGTAGAAGAAGCGCTGACCAAAATTACGGATAAAGAAAAAGTAGTGATCCGCGCCAATTCAGCGCATCTGACCACACTGAGAAAAAACAAAGACCTTTTACACCAGGCCTTCCCCGATATTCGTCATTTGGAAATCCAAGAAGACGACAAAATTGAATCTGGTGGCTGCGTGATTGAGACCAAGATGGGCTATGTGGACGCGTCTCTTCCTATGAAGCTAGAAACCCTGAATAAAACGCTCTTTGCACGTTTTCAGGATGAAGCGCATGAATAATGACTTTTTCTCGCTCTCAGACTATATTCACGATGTTTCTCGGGTAGAGTTGCTGCAAGTGGTAGGCAAGGTGATCCAAGTCGTGGGCTTGGTCATCGAGGCCCAAGTGCAAGGGGTGTGCATCGGGGAGTTGTGTCGGATTGTGGTGGACGAAAAGCGCACCATCTTATCTGAAGTCGTTGGATTCAAAGAAGAAAAAGTATTGTTGATGCCCTTAGGGCCCATCAGCGGGATCAAGCCGGGGAGCAAGATCTATGCCACTGGCCATCCCATTGAGGTGAAGGTCGGGCCCAAGCTTTTGGGTCGGATTTTGGATGGGTTAGGTAACCCCATGGACCGTAAAGGCGAGCTCGAATATGAGACCATTTATCCCATCGATCGCGATCCCCCTGATCCGGTACAACGCCCTCGGATTTCTCAGATTTTGAAGGCTGGGGTCAAGGCTATCGATGGCGTCCTGACCCTAGGTCGGGGCCAGCGGATCGGTATTTTTGCCGGCTCCGGGGTTGGAAAAAGCACCTTGATGGGGATGCTGGCTCGAAACTGCGAGGCGGACGTTAACGTCATCAGCTTGGTGGGTGAACGGGGGCGCGAAGTTAAAGACTTTATCGAAGAGTCTTTGGGCGAAGAAGGCCTTAAAAAATCCGTGGTGGTCTGTGCCACCTCCGATAACCCCCCAGTGATTCGTCTTAAAGGGGCCTTGGTGGGGACGGCCATTGCCGAGTATTTCCGCGATCAAGGTAAAAATGTTTTATTTATGATGGATTCTGTCACCCGGTTTGCGATGGCCCAACGTGAAATTGGCCTGGCGACGGGCGAGCCCCCGACAACCAAGGGCTATACCCCGTCTGTATTTGCCATGTTACCCCGATTAATGGAGCGTGCGGGCACCTCCGATAAAGGCTCTATTACAGCGATTTACACGGTGTTGGTAGATGGCGGGGACATGGACGAACCCATTGCAGACGCCGCGCGGGGGATTCTGGATGGACACATGGTCTTATCCCGAGACTTGGCCGCCAAGAATCATTATCCCTGCATCGATATAAACCAAAGTGTGAGCCGGTTATTTTCCGTGATTTGCGGCCCAGATCAAAAAACCGCTGCCGGGAAGCTGCGGGAGGTCTTGGCCCGTTATTCTGAAGCGGAAGATCTGATCAACATTGGGGCATATGCCAAGGGGAGTAACCCCAAAATTGACAATGCGATCAGCAAAATCGATGCGGTCAATGCCTTTTTGTGCCAAGGGACACTTGAAAATATTGGGTTCGAAGACGCTGTCAAAACCCTAACCCGAATTTTCGGGTAAACGCATGCCTGTCAAACCCAAGAAATCCAAACGGTTTAGATACAATCTTGAGACCGTTCTCAAGGTGCGAGCGATTCGTGAAAAGCAAGAGCAAGAGCGCTACAACGAAGCACTGCGTAAGGTTGAAGAAGAAAAACAAAAAGAACAGGCCTTAAAGGATGAAGAAGTTCGCAATTACGACAAACTTCGTGAAATCATGTCCGGGCACATGCAAAAAATCAATGAGATCATGTCCCGTAAATTTCATTTGGAACGGCTAAAAGAAAAAATTGATGAGCAAATTAAAACCCGCGAATCGGCCGAGGAAAAGGCGGAGGAACAAAAACTAAAGCTTGTAGAGGCCATGCGAGCCAAAAAAATTATGGTCAAAGACAGGGAAAAAAAGCGAATGGCTTGGAAAAAATTGATGGATAAAGAGGACTCCAAGTTCCTGGACGATATCGCAGGTATTGGCTACGATCGAAAAAGACGGAACCCCTAAAGCACGATCCCTTTTTTGCGTTTTTGGTAGTCGTCTTCCCAATTCATTTTCTGGTTGTACGAATAATCCCCTTGTTTGCGCACGATCGTATTTTTCATATCAACGGTCTGGATGTTGATCGTATTATGCCATTTGGGAAGTGGCGAGTAGGAGTTCACCATAAAGGACACGGTGTTCAAGCGCTGCTCTTTTTGCTCAATTTTCTGACCTAATAAATTAATAAACATCTCGGCCAATCTGTTAAATTCACGAATGGCAGGCATGGCTTTTTTGGCTTGGTCACGGGTATATTTACGACGGGTTTTTTTGGGGTCGGCCATTGGGTTACGCTTTCATGCTATTGGGGGAGCTCAAGTTGTGGTTCTTGAGGCTCTTCAGGAGACGTTTCGAAATCAGGGGGTAACTCCCCCTTGGCATCCGGAAATTGCTTGCGAAGCTGTTCTTCCATGTGTTCTTCTTGGGCCTCCACCTGATTGAGCTTGCCCTTCAGCCGTTTGATGGTCGTCATATTGGTCATCATTTTTTCAAAGGTTTGCTGGTCCTGGGTATCCAATTGCTTGACATCAATCAGCTGTTCCAAAGCCTCTAATTCCTCCATTTTTTCATCAAAAGAAGTTTTTTTCTTACGCTTTTTCTTCTCCAGATTATCCAAGCTCAATAGGGCTAACAAGGCTTCGATAATCTCGGGGACCTTCCCATCCTTGCCTTGTTGCATGACTTGCCGATGGTCTTCGCTGGCCAATTTTTGTTTGATCTTGACCATATCTTTAGAGATAGCCATCGTCTCAAGGTCGATAGAGCGGCCTTCGTTTTGGAGGGAAATTTGACCTTGAAGAACAGAGGTTTCCAAGTCGGTTTGGACCTGAGCCACATTGTTTTCTTGGGATTGTTGAATAATTTGAGCCGATAAATTGGGGTTCGCCCCACTCACAGAAGACATTGATGTATCCCTTCTTTGCCTAACCTATACCCACTGCCATTATACAGAACCAAGTGCCAGATGAAAAAGTGCAATTCCTGCACTCACAGCAACATTGAGTGACTCCACAGCATTGGACATTGGGATCGACACCGGCTGGTATGAAAACCCAGCGGTGATACCGGACCCTTCTGACCCGAGAATGAGAACTGATTTTTCAGGGCGTGAGAAGGATGTAAGGGGGGTCTGGGCTGCCGGATCAAGACCAATAAAAGTCCAATGGCTCGGGCAGATTTCACTAAGGCTAGACGGCGTAACGGCCAAGAAGGGCAGAGAAAAGCAATACCCCGCCATCGCACGCAAGGCCTCAGGATGAAAGGGGTCTGCACATCCGGGCAATAACAAAATCCCATCCGCTCTAAATGCGGTCGCAGCTCGGATAATAGCCCCGACATTGGTCGGATTTTGGACCCGATCCAGACAGAGTAATAACGAAGCGTTGGCCACCAAATCTGATAACGTTGGGGGAGTAGGGAGCTTCAAAAGTGCCATGATGCCCTGCGAAGATTTAACCTGTCGGACACTTCCCCAAACCGCTTCGCTCAAGATCCAAGTAGGAGCAGGATAGGCCGTATCTGCGTACGGACTACTTGCACGCACAATCAGGGCCTCGATCCGGTCCGGATGATCCCGCAGTTGTTCTAAAATGGCGGCGGGATGTTCCAGAACAAAAGCCCCTTCACTTCTGCGAAACGAACGACTCTCTAGTAACTTGCGTAACCGCTTGATCCGCGGATTGGTGGCGCTGGTAATCTGATCAAGCATGGATTAGAAGGACCACTGCATGGGCGGAGATCCCTTCTTGGCGACCCTCAAAGCCCAACCGTTCGGTGGTGGTCGCCTTGACGGAAATCGCATCAAAAGCCACACCCATGGCCTTGGCCAAGGACTCTCGAATGGCGGGGATATGGGGCTTGAGCTTGGGGAGTTGCGCAATCACTGTGGCATCTAAGTTCCCCAACTGATACCCGGCGGTGCGCATCAAATGCACGACGTGAGCCAGGAGCACGAGGCTATTCGCATTCAAAAATTGCGCCTCTGTATCTGGAAAATGATCTCCGATATTGCCTAGGGCCAACGCGCCCAATAGGGCATCCATAATGGCATGGGTGAGTACATCAGCATCGCTATGTCCCAACAAGCCGGTGGAATGGGGGACATGCACCCCACCCAAAATGAGGGGGCGATCGCTCACCAATTGATGAACATCGAAGCCATGCCCAATCCGAATCACGAGCTACAATCCTTTGATCAGCATCACGCTGAAAAAGGTCGTGATAATGACCAAAATGCCCACCACGCCCACCACTGCGATTAGGGGAATAAAATACACAAAAAGGGCCCGGCGAGTGGAAATCTGATACAGGGTCTTAAGCGTAAAAACCTGGAGGCCGGCGACAAAACAAGAGAGGACAAAAACAAGGGTAACGACACCCAAATTTAAAGAAAGACTGGCATTTTGGACCAACGAAAGCGGTAGCTTCAAGAGAAGCGGAAGTCCGGACAAGGCCAGCCAATAATACAGGCGTACGGTCTGTGCTTGGCCGCCTAACGCTTGGGCCGTAAAGTCAAAAATAAGGGTTTGAACAAGGATAAAAAAGGCACCCAACAAGACGAATAAAAAGCCTAAAACGATAAAATAATGCCCCCCCATTTGAGCACCATGGGCAATCCCCAGGAGCGTCAAGACGATCATCGCTTCCAGGCGAGGGGAATAGGTGGGGCCAAACTCCGTAATGGTTTTAAACGGGGAGATCAGATATCGGTACAAAAAAGAGGTGTTCATCGCAGTGTGCTACCCTGTGAAAATTCCAATTGAATCCGTTGGGGAAATCCGTGCGCGCTAGAGCGCAGTAAGTTTCTTAGTAGTTGTAGGGGGGTGCGCGGCTCTTCAATAATCAACTCAGGCTCTCCCTTAATGTGGGCTTTTTGGGCGGCATAATGAATCGCATCGTCGAGGCTCCCCAATTGGTCGATCAGGCCGACTTCAAGTGCCTGACGTCCGGTAAAAATCCGCCCATCAGCGAGTGCGGCGGTCTTTTCAGGGCTCAGGTGACGACCTGTGCTGACGGTCTCCACAAACTGCGCTTGAATATCGCCCATCATCGCAGAAATGATCCCTTTTTCTTCAGGGGTGGCCTTGCGCCAAGAAGACAGTAAATCCTTATGCGCCACACTTTTGTAGGTCATCATCCCGATGCCATAGCGCTTTTGCACTTCCGTAAAGTCATAAGTATTCAAAATAACGCCGATACTGCCCACCATGCTGCCAGGGTTTGCAAAAATCCGATCTGCGGCCGTGGACACCCAATAGGCACCAGAAGCGCCGATGTCGCCGATCGATACAATAACCGGGACCTTGGTTTTGGCCTTAAAGGCTTTGAGCTGGGCATGAATTTCTTGAGAAGCGCCGACGGTACCCCCGGGGCTATTGACCCGGACAACCAGGGCCTTGACCCGAGAATCGTCAACGAGCTCTTTGAGGCGGTCAATAAAGGCCCCCGCACCCTCACTGAGGGGAGACTCTTCATCAAAAGAGATTTCCTGGGTCAGATAGACGACCGCGATCCCGGAGCCCGTGGTCAACGGGTCAGATTTGCCCAACCAGTTGCGCGGGCTCGCATGAAATGCAGCCAGCAGAATGCAGGCTATGATCAAAGTAAACAATCCGCCTAAAACCAAGTGCTCTTTTTTCATAAATGATCCACTCATTATA
>JAHFCZ010000044.1:9998-12293 GCA_023249285.1 bacterium
TCTAATGCATTTTCCCAAGCCATAGGCAGCGCATCAGGGCAGGCTTTGACAAGCTTGGCCATGGACAGACGTGAGTTCAAGGGCCTGGGTGCCGGACGTGGAAATTCAATACTCGAGACCGGTAAAATGGGGGTCTCTAGGCCTAAAACTTCGCGGATTTGTTGCGTGAATCCAAACCAAGACGTATAGCCTTGATTGGCCAGGTGATAAATCCCATATGGGAGCTTCTTTTCGATGGCAAAAAGCATAGATTTGGCTATGTCCAGCGTCCAAGATGGGGACCCCCACTGGTCGTCAACGACGCGTAAAGGGCGACCCAATCGGAGTCGATCGGACATGGTCCCGACAAAATGTGTGCCATGTGCGCCATACAGCCACTGGAGCCTAAAAATATAGGCATCGCAGCCACTACTCAAGACGGCTTCCTCGCCTGCAAGCTTGGATTTTCCATAGACATTCAGGGGGTGGGGAACATCGTCTTCAGTGTAGGGCATTTCCCCTTTGCCATCAAAAATATAATCCGTTGAGAAATGCACAAAAGGCACCCCCATCAGGGAACAGAGTTGGGCCAAATATCCTGGACCTTTGGCATTAATCGCATAGGCCTCGTCGATTGCTGTCTCACAGGCATCAACGTTGGTCATTGCGGCACAATTAAAAACGATGGAAACAGGGTATAGGCCCTTAAATACAGCTTCAATAGCCGAAGAAGACCGGATGTCTAAGGCGTCACGATCCAAGGAGGCAATTTGATACCCGGCCTCATGTAAGTGGACTTTCAGTGCCTGAGCCAACATCCCATTTCCACCGGTTATAACGGCAATTTTCATAGGTGACACTTCCCTCAAAGTTCGTTATGATCCATATCCACTATGGCGCATATCACATTTTATCGCAAATTTAAGATAAGCTAGTTTGGCCTAATTGTTTCAAAATGATACGATTAGGCTATTATGATGAGTCGATTAACATCCAGACAACGCCAGATTCTCCAGTTGATGCAAACCAAAGTTGGGGTTTCAAACGCGGAAATTCGGGCGTATTTTAATCAGAGTGAAGATCCCGTTTCCCGGGTAACGATTGTTCGGGATTTGGATGCATTACGCCAGGCCGGATGGGTTCAAAAGCATGGGGCTGGACGAACGGTTCGGTATCGTCTTGTGTTGGACAACCCGCTTCTGCAGCCATTTGATCCTGAGGCCTATTTTAAGGTTGAAACGGACCATCGCAGCATCCTACCCACCTTTAATTTTGAGGTGTTCTCCCATTTTTCTGCAGAGTTATTCACCCCAATAGAGCTGCAAAAACTAACCGTACTTACACAAACATATCAAAAAAATCTCACTGAAATGTCCCATGAGCTGATCCGAAAAGAAACGGAGCGATTAACCATTGAACTCAGCTGGAAATCCTCCCAAATTGAGGGGAATACATACTCGCTACTAGATACTGAGGCCCTCATCAAAGACCATCGAGAAGCACCCGGTCACGCCAAAGAAGAGGCCATCATGATTCTAAACCATAAACTAGCCATCGAATATATAAGGGCGCAGGCTAAGGACTATCGGCGGCTCTCAGTGAGAAAAATCGAAGATATTCACAGGATTCTTATTCAAGGGTTACCCGGAGTCCATCATGGGATCCGCAACCGATTGGTCCGAATTGTGGGGACCAACTATCGCCCACTGGACAATGCCCATCAACTCCGAGAAGCGCTCGAGCATGCGGTCGCACTATTCAACGCTAAGAAGATCACTGGTTTTCAAAAAGCACTCTCGGCAATCATCCTTTTGTCTTACATTCAGCCCTTTGTAGATGGCAACAAACGAACGGCACGCCTGGTTGGGAACGCCATTTTACATGCCAATCAAGCCTGCCCATTGTCGTATAGGAGTATCGACCCCGTGGATTATAAAAAAGCGGTTTTGCTGTTTTACGAGAAGAACAGCCTAAGCTATTTTAAGACACTTTTTATTGCGCAGTATGAGTTTTCAGTGGCGCATTATTTTTCAAATGGAAGGTGACACTTCCCTCAAAGTTCGTTATGATCCATAACCACTATGGCGCATATCACATTTTATCGCAAATATCGCTCACAAACCTTTTCTGAACTCGAAGGTCAGGAACATATCATTCAAACGCTTTCCAATGCGATTGCCTTTGATCGCCTCTCCCATGCCTATATTTTCTCAGGCCCCCGGGGCACGGGCAAGACCTCAACGGCACGGATTTTGGCCAAAGCACTGAATTGTCGAAACGGGAAGAGCATTACGCCCTGCATGACCTGTGATTTAT
>JAHFCZ010000045.1:0-4741 GCA_023249285.1 bacterium
CGAGTAACGACAACATGAATCCATGGCGTCTGGAATTTTCTTGAATGCCTTCTTTGGCGTCTATTAGGAGCAAGGCGGCCTCTGCGCGGGCTGCCCCGGTGATCATGTTCTTCAGGAACTCGATGTGCCCTGGTGCGTCAATAATGATGTAATGGCGCTTGTCGCTTTTGAAAAAGCATCGCGCGGCATCGATGGTAATGCCTTGGGCTTGTTCATCTTTGAGGGCATCGAGCAAAAAGGCGTACTCAAAAGGCTTGGAATTACGTTCACAGGTTTGCTTGACCTGTTCGAGCTTCCCGTCAGGGAGTGAGCCGGTATCAGCCAAAAGTCGACCAATTAAGGTGCTTTTTCCGTGGTCCACGTGGCCCACAATGACAATGTTCATTTGTTGGAGGGGAGTGCTCATTACATGTATCCTTCTCGGCGCAAGGTCTCAAGTCCCCCACCATCTTCTTTGTCCTGGGCGCGACCGGAGCGTTCAGCCACTTTTGCAAATTTCCCGGACCGCAATTCTTCAACAATTTCAGACACATTTTTTGCGTAAGAGTCTACAGGCGTGGTGCACGGATAGCAGCCCAAAGACCGGTACCGTTTTCCCTCACCTTGGTCAAAATATAGCTTGGTAATCGGAATATTTTCACGTTCGATATATTCCCAGATATTGAGCTCGGTCCAATCCAAGAGCGGGTGCACCCGAATATGGGTCCCGGGGGCAAAATCCGTTTTGTATTGATTCCATAATTCAGGGGGCTGGTCACCGACATCCCAGTCGTTTTGCTTGTCCCGAGGCGAGAAATACCGTTCTTTGGAACGACTTCCTTCCTCATCCGCGCGCACCCCGACGATGACCCCCGTAAAGGCCTCGCGATTCGTGTCTTCGACATATTTTTTCTGAGTGTGATCCAAGCGATAGCGGGTCCAATCGCCAGATAACGTATGCTTGAGCGCCTCACTTTTCAAATACCGGCAGCAGGTCAAGCGATCTACCGCGCCATCTGGGAACGTTTGTTTGTTATCCAGGGCCCATTTATTTTGGCCATAGATCATATTGAGATTCCATTTGAGGGCAAATTCATCCCGATAACGGATCATTTCTGGGATTTTATAGTGGGTATCGATATGCACCAAGGGGATCGGGACATGGCCAAAAAACGCCTTGCGGGCCAGCCACACCAAGACGGTGCTGTCTTTCCCAATCGACCAAAGCATACACAGGCTCTTAAATTCCCGATACGCTTCACGCAAAATCGAGATACTTTGGGCTTCGAGTTTATCTAGGGAGGTCATGGACATAATTAAGACTCCTTCTTGCCATGTAACCCACATTCGGTGGTGCGGTCGGATTCCCACCACCAGCGGCCAGCGCGAAAATCTTCGCCAGGTTGAATCGCCCGGGTGCAAGGGGCGCAGCCGATACTGGGGTATCCTTTTTTGTGTAGGTAATTAAAGGGGACATCATGGGCGTTGATATAGTCCCAGACTTGGTCATTGGTCCAGTGGGCGAGGGGGTTGAGCTTAATGCGTTCATGCACTGCATCCCATTCCACGCTAGGAACCGCCGCCCGATTCGCACTTTGCTCTTGTCGCAAGCCGGTCACCCAGGCTTTGCAGTCAGCCAACGCACGTTTGAGGGGGTGGGTCTTTCGAATCGCGCAGCAAAGTTTACGATTCTCCACACTCTCATAAAAACTATTGGGGCCTTTTTCCCGGATCAACTTTTCCAGTTCTTGGGTATCCGGGGCAAAGAGTTCATACGCAATCCCATACTTTTTCATGCTGAGGTGCAGGACTTCGTAGGTTTCTTCATGCAAGCGACCCGTATCTAACACAAACACACGGGGAGCGTCGGTTAGGGTGGTAAGCATATGCGTCAACACCTGGTCTTCGGCCCCGAGGCTCGACGCGAGGGTGACCTGCCCTGGAAAATCCCGCAAAAATACCGTTAAGAGTTCTTGCGGTGAAGCCTGGGCTAGGCGTTCTTGATAGGTGGTTACTTGATCTCGTGGGCTAGGCATTTTCGGCGCTTTCTGAATTGTCATCCCTGTTTAGTTTAGTGTCATCCCCGGAAGTCCTATTGTCATCCCCGCGAAGGCGGGGATCCAGGTTTTGACTCTGGATTCCCACTTTCGTGGGAATGACAAATAGTATTACTTCTTCTCAATCACCACTTCCCAATGCGGTCCACTTTGGGTTTTGGACAAGACTTTATGGCCTTCAAGTGCCACAGAGTTTGGGACGTTTTGGATCGGCTCCCCATCATCGAGTAAGATTTTGAGTTGCTGGCCAGAATTTAGGGTGTCGAGAACCAACTTGGTTTTTACAAAGTTCATCGGACAGGCCACACCACGGAAGTCTTTTTCAACCAAAGTAGAGGCGGCTTCGGCGGCAGGCGCTTCGGTGCTGCGGAATTTCAACGAATCGTCCATGCTCTTGTAGAGCGCGATGACGGCGTCGGCCAATTCCAAAATGAGGTCTTTGTATTTAGGGAGCTCTGGTTTAAGACCCAATTTCGCCAACGTGACGACATCACGGAACTTGGCATTGATAAAGTTGGCTTCGATGAAGTGTTTCCCAAAATGTTCGAAGACCTGCTCGTCGGTTTTAGAATCCAACCCACGGGTCACCAACAACATCCGAGAGGCAGCAAACAAGATCTGGTAGAGTTCTGAAGCCACATCTGCACCGTCAACCTCTAAGGCTTTGCGATGTGTTTTGATGGACTTTTCGTCCACCTCAATCATGTCGAACATCCCGGCTGAACATTCTGCTGTGCCCAACTCATCCAAGGACAATTTCTTTTTGGCACCCCAGTCGGTGTAGTACTCTGGGTTCTGTGCAAAAGAAGGTACGTCACGGAATTGGTCGCACAAGGATTTGATTAAGGCACGGCCTTCCGTGTCCAGGTAGGCATTGAAGCTCTCGTACTTGGCCTTTTTCGGAATGTAATCTTGCAAAAGATCATGCATAAAAGTAGGGATGTCTTTGGCAGAGATTTCATCCACTTTTTGGGCATATTCTGTTTGTCCAGGAATCCCGATTCGGGCGCCAGCCAAGACATTGTAAGCCGGGTACATATCCCCATCTTTACGGCCGACTTTTCCAAAGAAGCCCACATCCGCAATGTGGTGCATCCCACAGGTATTGGGGCAACCGGACATGTTCACCCGCAAATCATCGATCTGATCGAGATCAAGGTCACTGTTGATGAGTCTGTCCCGAATTGCCGTTGAAAGACCGCGAGGTAAGCAAATGCCTAACTTGCAGGTCTGCGCACCTGTGCAATTGATCATGTTCCCGATAAACGGGGCATGTTTGGCCAAGTGGTGCTTCATCCCAAAAATAATGGTGTACAAGTTCCCCAAGTATTTTGCAGGAATGTTACGGATACGCATATTTTGCGCACGATCGCATCGAATCGTATTGTCCCCAAACAGGGCCAAGAAATCACAAATCGCGCGGGCTTCGTCACTCAATAAATCGCCTAAAACCAGCGGCAACTTGATGGAGGCTAATCCGGGCTGTTTTTGAGCCACGACATAACGGGTCTTCCAGGTCTCGAAATCAGGACCGGACACGGTTTCAACCGCGATGCCAGGGTCCTTGGCTTCGTTGGGAAGTCCTGCCAAGACAAGATTGAGGCTCTCATCGTCTTTGATTTTGTCGTACTCTTCATGGAAAAGACGTACAAATTCGTCGCGTTCCAATTTTTTCCACAAGAATTTCAAGCGGTTGGCGTAACGGTTCCGACGGTTCCCGTGTTTATCAAACATGGTTTTGAGGGCACGGGTGACATGGTAGGCCTTGGTGTCGGGAATAAAGTCGAACAACAGGTGTCCCACCATTGGTTTCGCACCCATCCCACCGGCACAATAAACCTCAAAGCCTTTTTGGCCATCCTGGATTTTGGCTAAATAACCCAGGCAGGTGGATTGGGTGTAGGCTGTGTCTTGGGCATTGTGGGAGAAGGCAATTTTAAATTTACGTGGCAGGTTCCAAGAATCTTCTTCATTGACCATCCGGGTGCTCAAGGCCATGGCGTACGGGTCCACGTCGAAGACTTCTTCGGATGAAATCCCGGAGTCAGGGGAGGTCAAAATGTTCCGAATGGTGTTGCCGCCACCGCCGCGGGTGCTCAATCCCACTTCCAGTAATTCACGAATGACTGTCATCACATTTTCGATGAGGACGTCGTGGACTTGGACCTCTGAACGGGTGGTGAAGTGGACTTCTCCGGACCCATATTTTTGGCCAATTTCAGCACATCGAATCAGCTGCGCCGGGGTGATCCCACAGGCTGCGCATCGAATCCGGATCATATAAGTATGGGGCTGACGTTGTTCGTACACACCGTGGGCCACCCGAATCGCCTTGAATTTTACCGGATCAATTTTCCCGGCCACAAATTCGGCAATATCAGCCTCAAACTGGACGAGCTCGTCCAGCAAGACTGGGGCTGTTTCGTAAAATTTTGTAAAAGTGGCCATACTTACACTCCTTTGATTTCAACAGATTCGACATGGATATTATGGGCATTTTTGAGAATTCGAAATGCCTTGGTATCCGGCTTTTCAGTCATCAATGACACGATCACGTACACCATCAATGGATCATTGAGGAGCCGTAAATCTTCTTCTGAGAGCCGGGCAGGGGACTCGGGATGCGAGTGGTAGACCCCCATCACGGTTAATCCGGCCGTCCGGGCATCTTTGACCACCTGAAATTGTGCCTTGGGGTCAAAGCT
>JAHFCZ010000045.1:4841-12059 GCA_023249285.1 bacterium
CCTAATGGGCTTTCAAGTCACAAACGGGCAATTCCCCGTCCACCAATTCCGTGATGGTCGGCGTTGCAGAACAGATCGGGCAGTTTGGGTTCTTTTTCAAATTGACTGACCGGAAATTCATTTTAAGGGCATTGAACATCAACAACCGATCCGTTAGTAAATCACCTATCCCCAAGATATATTTGAGGGCCTCTGTGGCTTGGACCGTTCCTAACATCCCCGCAATGGCCCCTAAAACACCCGCTTGAGAGCAGGTCGGCACCGCATTTTTGGGTGGAGGTTCTTTAAATACGCACCGGTAGCAGGCATGCCCAGGGGTATGGGTGAAGGTCTGCCCGTCAAAGCGCAAAATCCCACCGTGGGAATACGGTTTTTTGGCCATGACGCAGGCATCATTAATCAAAAATTTAGCCGAAAAATTATCCGTGCCATCGATAATAAAGTCGTAGTCTTTGATAATATCCAAAATGTTTTTGGAATACACGATATCTTGGTACGTGATGACGTTGATATCCGGGTTGATTTGCAGCATTTTATCCTTGGCGGATTCCACTTTCGGGACCCCGACATCCGCTGTGAAGTGAATCACTTGGCGTTGCAGGTTCGACAAATCCACCCGATCCCCATCAATGATCCCCAAGGTGCCAACCCCAGCCGCAGCGAGATACAGGGCAATCGGGGCGCCCAAGCCACCCGCGCCGATGATCAGGACCTTGGCTTTGAGTAGCTTTTCTTGGCCGGCACCCCCCACTTCTTTGAGAAGAATGTGGCGGCTGTAGCGTTCGATTTGGTCGTCTGTAAAATTCATAGCAAATTCCTTTTATTTCTGTCATTCCCGCGTCCCCATCTGTCATTCCCGCGTCCCCATCTGTCATTCCCGCGAAGGCGGGAATCTAGTTCTGGATCCCCGATCAGGTCGGGGATGACAACAACGCATTCTTAAAATCTTCCGTTAAATCGTCGATATCTTCTAAGCCTACGGAGACTCGGATAAGATCGGGATACACCCCAGCGGCCTCTTGTTGGGCCACCGTACAGTCCCGATAAATAGTCGATTCCGGGTGAATAACGAGGGTTTTGGAATCCCCAAGATTGGCCTGGTTTTTGGCGATCTTGAGACCCCGAATGAACTGAAAACATCGATCCTTACTGCCCAACCTCAGGGTTAATAAGGCCCCAAATCGATCCGAAAACTGGGCTTTTGCCACTGTGTGGAAAGGATTCGAAGGCAGCCCCGGATACTGGACCGATTCGACGGCCGAATGGGCTGACAAAAAGGTGGCTAAAGACAAGGCATTATCACAATGCCTCTCCATTCTCAGCGACAGTGTTTCTAGCCCCAAATGGAGCAGGTAGGCATTAAAAGGGGATAAATCTGCCCCAGAATTGGTGAGCATCATTTTGCGGGCCTTGGCCAAAAAGGCGTAAGAACCGGCCTTGCCCGCCATCGTCGACACGGCTTCAGATTTGCAGGATTTCCAATCGAAATTCCCCAGATCCGTGACCACGCCACCCAACGTGGTACCCCCAAGACCAATGTATTTGGTCGCAGAATGGAGGACAAGAGTCACGCCAAATTCTTTGGCACAGAATAAGTAAGGGGTTGCGAGCGTGGCATCCACAACCAAGGGCACCCCGGCCTTTTGGGCGATTTTTGCAAAGGCTTCGAAATTCGGAACATCCACTTTCGGGTTCCCAATGCATTCCACAAAAATCAAACGCGTTTTATCCGTCACAGCCGCCTCAAATCTGGCGGTGTCTGTGGGGTCGATATAGTGGGGGGTAATCCCCAACCGTCGGAAATCTTCAAACAGATAATAGGTCCCACCAAAGAGGCTGGAGGACGATAAAATCTCATCACCAGATTGCACCAACGTTAAGACGGTCGCCTGAATGGCCGCCATCCCAGTCGCAAACGCCAATGATCCCAACCCATTTTCAACGGCCGCCATTTTTTGTTCAAATGCGCTCACCGTCGGGTTTGAAATCCGAGAATAGACATGCCCAAACTTCCGCCCGGCAAAGACGTCTTCTAAGCTCTGGGGATCGGGATAGGAATAGGCGGCGGTGTGAAAAATAGGTAAGGAAGAGGCCCCTGTTTTGGGGTCAGCCTCTGCGCCACTGTGAATCGCCTTGGTATTAAAATTCATAGACGCTCCGGGAATGACGGCCCCCCCCCATGAAATATAAAAATTCAATCACATCACCGTCTTTAACAGAAGTAGAATTAAACACGGACCGATCCAAAATATCACCGTTATATTCCACCGACACCATCTCCGGCATTTCCACATTTTTGATCTTCAAAAGATCGGCAATGGATAACGTCGCTTGATCGAGGGTTTCAGATTGGCCGTTGATAGTAATGATCATGGAGGGCTCCTTTATTTGTAGAGGGTTGTGCTCAGGTAACGTTCACCGAAATCGCAGAGCATTGTGACGATCAATTTTGAGGCATTTTCGGGTCTATTGGCAAGTGAGGCTGCGGCGTAGACATTGGCACCAGAGGAAATCCCAACCAAAAGCCCTTCTTCTAAGGCTAAGCGTCGTCCCATTTGAAGCGCGCTGTCGTTGCTCACTTGGATAATCTCATCAATAACCCCAGGGTTGAGATTTTGTGGGATAAATCCAGCGCCGATCCCTTGGATCATGTGTGGGCCAGGTTGGCCACCAGATAACACTGCGGAATCCCGAGGCTCCACCGCCACAATTTTGATCTTGGGATTGCGGGCTTTGAGCACTTCGCCGACCCCGGTAATGGTGCCGCCTGTGCCCACGCCAGCCACAAAAATATCAATTTTCCCATCCGTATCCCGCCAAATTTCTTCGGCAGTGGTCTTGCGGTGAATGTCTGGATTAGCGGCATTGTTGAACTGCTGGGGAATAAAAGACTTGGGTAAGGTGGCGGCCAATTGCTCTGCCTTTTCGATCGCACCCTTCATGCCCAAATGCGCAGGTGTCAGCTCGATTTGTGCGCCCAGTGCCTTCAAAAGTTGCCGCCGTTCCAAGCTCATGGATTCTGGCATCGTCAAAATAATTTTATAGCCACGCGTAGCCGCCACAAAGGCCAAGGCAATACCGGTGTTCCCACTGGTCGGCTCGATAATCACGGTGTCAGATTCAAGCACCCCGGCTTTTTCAGCCGCCTCAATCATGGCGAGCCCTGGGCGATCTTTGACGGACCCACAAGGGTTAAAAAACTCACATTTCCCAACCACCGTTGCGGCAGTGCCCGCGGCACGCTGGATTTGGACAAGCGGCGTATTGCCAATCAGTTCGGTTAAATCTTTTGCAATTTTCATAAAAGTCTGAACCCTTTCTTAAATCGAGTAGGCTAAAAGCTGTTTGGATTTTTGGTCTGCAAGGACCAACTCGGCAATGGACACTTGAAACAACGCTTTAATTTCCTGATCCTTTTGACGCCAAAAATGACCTAAGGCGCCGGTGGTACCCTCGCAAAATTCGCAAGGCCCTTCAAGGCAATTTAAAATATCAAAAACGGTTAGTTCATCAGGTGATTTTGCCAGGGTATAGCCGCCCTGACAACCCCGAATACTTCTCACGATGCCGGCCTTTTTTAAATCCTGCATCAATTGCTCCAGATATTGCTGGGGTAAGTGGTGCTCGGTGGCAATGACTTTGGCATGCATCGGCCCCTGATGAGGGTGAGATGCCAAGGCCAACACAGCCGCGAGTCCATACTTAGATTTGACCGAAAACGCTAACATAATAACCGAATTATATTAATGTTGATCGAATTAGTCAAGATTGAGGGTTGGCAGTGTTGCGGAATTGCTCCCAAAAGAAAAAACAGTTAGGATGGGCTCAAATGAATACCCAGTTTGAGTATCCGATAACCCCAAAAAATGAGATAGATCTAAAGAAGATCGAGTCGCTTCATACCAAAATCAACGATCAAAAGCCCCGGCACCCTGAATTATGGGCGACAATCCAACAGAAATTGCGGGGACAATGGACCTATAACTCAAATGCAATTGAGGGGAGTACATTGACCCTGGGGGAAACATTGTTTTTCCTACAAGAAGGCTTGACGGTCGAAGGGAAGCCACTTAAAGATTTTCTAGACGCCCAACACCATGCTCAGGCCATTGATCTGTTGTTTGAGGTGATCCAGGCTCAGCGTCCGATCTCTGAGGGACTGATAAAAGAACTCAATGCGTTGCTTCTTTTGGGGGTAACTCAGACGTCAGCCCTTGGTATAGAGGGTGCCCAAATCAACAAACCTGCAACCCCGGGGCAATACAAGCGCCTTCCCAATCACGTACTGCAATCGGACGGTTCTATTCACCGATACACAGAGCCCTTACAGGTGCCAGATGAAATGGAAAAATTGATCACGTGGGTGAATTCGACAACCCAACACCCCGCCATCGTTGCGGCAATTTTTCATTATCATTTGGTCAGAATCCATCCATTTGATGACGGAAATGGACGGGGAGCGAGACTCGTAATGAATCTCATTTTAATCAAAGCGGGGTACCCACCAGCGATTATCCAAAACGCCAATCGACGGCGCTACCTAGAGTGTCTAACCCAAGCAGATGCGGGCGATATCTCCCCATTTGTGGCATTTGTACTGGACGCGCTTGAAACCACCGCGACATCGATTTTGATGGATCTAAATCCGACCCCCCACCAAAATTGAGACTGTTGCGAAATACAAAAACCCTAAACCAACTCGAAATCAGCCGCGCTCAGATATAGCGCATTGAGTCTTTCCAAAAAGGCCAGACGATTTTGCCGAATTTTGGGATCCTCGTGCATGACCATGACGTCTTTGAAGTAGCGGATCATCACAGGGGAGAGTGTCGCGAGTTCATTAAAGGGCGTTTGGCACTGATGGAATCGCGCATGAATTTTGATGTATAACGTATGGGCTTCCGTTTCAATGGGGTCTGAAAATAAGCCTGGATCAACGGGCTGTTCGGCCGTCATGCCTTTGGTGATGCGTTTGATCCGAATCGCGGTTTCCAAAAGTGCAGCTTTCGAGGTGTCCTCCAAGCCTGCCAGTTCGCTTTGTCGATCACTCATAAAATAGGCCCGATAAAAATCATCCAAGACATAATGGGAGACGGAGGCCCCTGGGGTGACCCGATCCAAACAAAAGTCCAGGCAAGTCTTGAAATTCGGGCGATCAGGATTAATCTGGTCAAAGGCATGGCCGAGTGCAAAGGTCAGCGACAGGGGTTCAATCGGGGCCGCAATCCCTTGCAGGGCCAGGAGCTGGGCCCGAATGGCCAAAACCGCACGTCGTAGTGCCCAAGGGTCTTGAGAGCCAGTCGGAATAAGGTTGTTACAAAAGCAGGCCGCCAAAGTATCCAGCCGATCGGCGATCAGCACAAGGGCGCCAGAGGGCTCGGTCGTACTCATTTGATAATGCTCGGCAAGGCCTTTGCAAACCCGCGTGTCTTCCCCATCCCGTCGGGCATAATGTCCGCCCATAATGCCCTGCAGGCTGCTAAATTCATAGACCATATGCGAGGTCAGATCGGCCTTGCACAGCTGGGCGGTTCGGCGGGTGAGCCGGGCCATTTCAGCGTTCCCAGGATAAAAAATCTTGCATAGATAATCACTTAATTTTTCAACGCGATCGACTTTGTCGGCCATGGAGCCCAAGCCCTTTTGGAAGGTAATGGTGCTGAGTTTGGCCGCCTTGTCCGCCAAGGTGGTTTTGCAGTCCTCTTCCCAGAAAAACCGTGCGTCATCGAGTCTCGCCTTTAAGACTTTCTCGTTGCCGGCAATAATCGTGGCGGCGTTGGTATCCGTAACATTGTCGGCGACAAAGGCAAACTCTGCTTTCAATTTTCCATCTGCATCCACCAGGGGGAAATAGCGTTGATTGGTGACCATCGTCTCCATCAAGACTTCTTGAGGGACGACCAAATAGGCGGGGTCAAACGTCCCCTTGAGGACTTTCGGGTCTTCGGTCAGCCAATACACTTCATCGGCCAAGGGATCATTGCCTTGGTGTTGAAGGGTATACCCTGCTGCAACGAGTTGGGGAATGATATGGAGGAGTGCGCGCGCAGCGGTGACATGCACCCGGCCTTTTTCCAAGAGTAAATTTTCGTAATGGTCTGCATGATCCAAGGGGATCGGGTGCCCGGAGATAACATGGGTTTGGAGATCCGGGTGCTGGGTTTTCAGGCGATGACCGTAGGTGGTCCGATCTGCCGCAATCCCAAAGAGGGTGAAAGGCACCACCTGGGTATCCAGTAAGCTGAGCACCCAATGCACAGGGCGAATAAAAGGCCCCACGCCATTTCCCCATTTCATTGCAATCGGGAGGGAGAGGGCGTTAATAGCAGCCGGGACAGCTTGGGCCAAGAGTGCGGCAGTCGGTTGGCCTGGGCGGTAGAGTTTGGCAAAAAGATAAGATTTGCCGCCTTCTTCGCCCTGAAATAAAGCGGATTCGTCGACATTGTTTCGTTTGGCAAATCCCAGCCCCGCGGGCGTGAGGCTCCCATCTGGGGCATAAGCAACGGAGGTAATCGGGCCTCGCATTTGGATAGTGACCGACTCAGATCCATCGGGGAGCCCGGTGAGCTTAACGGTCAGTCGACGATAGGTGCCCATGGTTGTAATGCCCTCAAATGAAAGTCGCATCGTGCTCAATTGGGACCTCAATTGGGCCTGAAGATCTTCCAAAAGTCCAGCCATAAACCGCGCCGGGATTTCCTCGCATCCGATTTCCAAAAGATAAGTTTTAGTCATGGGTGGTTTCCTCAGTGCCGACGTTTAACCGTTCCAGGTACAGGCCCGCACAGGCTTTCGCCAATTTGCGAATCCGTAAAATATAGGCCATACGTTCAGTAACGGAAATCGCGCCGCGGGCATCGAGAAGATTAAACGTGTGGGAGCATTTGAGGCACTGATCGTAGGCGGGAAAGACGAGTTTCGTCTCCAAAAGGTGTTGGCATTCTTTTTCGTAGATTTCAAACAAAGACAGCAGGCTTGGGATGCTCGCGTGGGTAAAATTATAATGGCAATTGTCGATTTCTGTGGGGGTGTAGATATCCCCATAGGTCAGGGTTTGGCGCTCATGTTGCTGCCAAATAATGTCCACAAACCGTTCTTTTTTCTGGATATACAGGGCAAGCCGCTCGAGTCCGTACGTGATTTCGACAGAAATAGGGTTTACATCATAGCCGCCACATTGCTGAAAATAAGTGAACTGCGTGACCTCCATCCCATCCA
>JAHFCZ010000046.1 GCA_023249285.1 bacterium
GATAATCGCTTGAAAATCCCGGACCAGCGTCGGGTACGGGTGAGGCCCCACGACCGAGCCAATAATGTAATGTGTGGTTCCGACATTGGTGAGCCAATCCCGAATGGCTTCAGTCGTGGCATCTTTTAAGGTGCGGGACCCGTGTTCCACTGAAACAACTTGTGCTCCTAACAATCGCATCCGTGCAACATTGAGCGCCTGCCGCTTCATGTCTTCTGCCCCCATGTACACGACACAATCCATCCCTAGAAGGGCACAGACGGTGGCCGTGGCCACACCATGTTGTCCGGCCCCAGTTTCGGCAATAATCCGCTTTTTACCCATGCGCTTGGCCAAGAGTCCCTGGCCGATGGTGTTGTTAATTTTGTGCGCCCCGGTATGATTCAGATCCTCACGTTTTAAGTATAATTTTAGGCCCAATTCCTGGGATAAATTCTGGGCAAAAAAGAGCGGGGTGGGACGCCCGACATACTCGCGCAAATAATAGCGGACTTCTTTTTTAAATTGGGGGTCTTGTTTGGCCTTATTATAGACTTCGATCAAGACTTCCAGGGCCGGCATTAGAGTATCGGGAACATAGGTTCCACCGAACTCTCCGAAATGGCCAGCTGGCTTTTTCATGCGATCGCCTTTTGAATGAGGTCAATATTTTGGATCACCGATTGCACCCCCAGCTCAATCATGCGTTTTGAATGCTTAAAATGCCGAGAGGCAAAATATTCAGTCATAGGGTGGAGGATGATGTCGGCATTGCTTGCAATGCATTTCATACGATTATTCAATAAAATATCCAGCCCTCGATCGACGACCGCCATCATGTGTGCGGGCGGACGGCTCAGCTCCACTTGCGGGATTACGTCGACCGCAATGACCACATCAGCGCCCATCCCCCGCACCACAGAAATGGGTACGTTTTCAACGGCACCGCCGTCACACAAGTAACGGCCATCAATTTCCGTGGGGTCTAACACCCCGGGGAAAGACGCACTGGCACGGACCGCGGTACTGACCAAGGCTTTGGGGCTATTCAGAATCACTCCCCTCCCGGTAATCAAGTCGGTTGCCAAGGTTGCAAATGGTTTTTGGAGCTCGGCAAAAGTCATTTTCCCGATATAACGCTCGATAAAAGATTCTATCGGCTTAGAAGACATCATCCCTATTTTGGAAAAATGAAAGGTCGCGAAGTCACTCCAGGTCACTTGAGACACCTTATCTTCCATGGTTTCGATATCTAATCCAGCCGCAAAAAAGGCCCCGACAACGGCACCCGCGCTGACACCGGCAACCATGTCCACGGGGATCTGAAAGTCACGTAGTGCTTTGAGAACCCCAATGTGGGCGATACCACGAGCGGCACCGCCTCCTAATGCTAACCCGACCTTTTTTCGCCCCTCACTCACGGGTGTGGCTACTCTGCGGCTTCTTGAAGCTCGGCTTGCTCTTGAGGCGCGGCTTCGGTTTCTTTTTGTTCTTTGGACGCTTTATCTGGTTTTAAAGTCAAACCGATACGTTGTTCCTGAGGCGATAATTTAATGATCCTTGCATTAAGGGTTTGGCCGATTTGTAAGACATCTTCGATCTTGGCGACACGCTTGTCCGAGATTTCAGAAATGTGTACCAGTCCTTCAAGATGATCATCAATACGCACAAAGGCCCCAAACGGCACAATACGAGAAACGGTTCCGTCAATCCATTGGCCGACAGCGAAACGGTCCATGACGGTTAACCAAGGATCGTCTACTAATTGCTTCATGCCCAAGGACACACGTTGGGTTTCCTTATCAACACCTAAGACATAGACTTTCACTTCATCCCCAGCTGTAACCAGCTCGGAAGGATGATTTACACGTACCCAAGAGAGCTCAGACACGTGCACCAAACCTTCGATGCCACCCAAGTCTACAAACACCCCAAATTCTTTAATACTTTGGACTTTCCCTGGGACAACTTGTCCAACTTGTAAATTATCTAGAATTTTTGCAATTTCTTCACGGCTTGCTTTGCTTTTCGCAAAACGACGTGAGAACACGACTTTGCGTTTGCGACGATCTACTTGGATCACCGTTACGTCCAGGATCTGCCCGACAATTTGCCCTAGATCCGCTTCGCCTTCTTTGAGGACTTGCGAGGCCGGAATAAATCCTTTGATGCCCATAAAGTTAGCGACCACACCGCCGTCTACTCGGGAAATCACTTTTACTTGGACAACGGTTTTGTTTTTAGCGTAGTTAGAAAGGGTGTTCCACACTTCCTCATATTCCGCTTTTTTGCGGGAAATGAGCGTGTACCCTTCTTTGCTTTCAAGCTTTTCAATCATACCGGAGATTTCATCACCGGGCTTTACAACGTCTGCAGGATTGACATGGGGGTCATTACTAAATTCTGCATTGGGAATGAATGCATCGGACTTGTAGCCGATATCCACCAAAATGCCACCTTTTTCGACGCTGCGGACAACACCTTTAACCATGTCGCCTTCTTGGAAACTCCCCATCAGGTTTTCCATGGCCAATGAAAACTCGCCATTCGCTTCTGTTGTGGGGTCTGTTGGCGGAATATCTGCATCAAACTCTGAGCTTGTACCAATCTTGGTTGCAGATAATTCCTCTGGCTGAAATTCAGAGGAAACACTTTCCTGCTGAAATTCTCCTAAACGTGTACCATAAGACATCGGGATAAACCCTCCTTCGAAAGATGTCTCACCACCAGTCACCTCAACACACCAAATACTTTACGGCTCGTAAAAATGGAGCGGGAAAAGGGACTCGAACCCTCGACCCTCAGCTTGGGAAGCTGATGCTCTACCAACTGAGCTATTCCCGCAAAAAGAAGATAATGAGTCAGTGACAATACTGAAATGAGATTTAGCAACCATACACAAGCTCACCGCGGTAACGGCGCCTGGAATGGAGAGCCTATTCTAGCACTAGGGGGTGAGGTTCGACAATGGCCGTTGCTTCGGTGTAGACTATCGCGCTAATATGGCTGATTCTTATCTACACCTACTCGCTCTGCACGATGACCGGATACAGGACTGGATCCGCGACAAATCCCAGAGTTGTAAACCAGCACTTTATGGGTCGATGGATATCCGCGATTCCGGGTTTAAAGCGGCGGTTATTGATAGCAACCTGTACCCCGCCGGTTTTAACAACCTTTCTCCTCAGGATTGGCCCCAGACCTCGGCGTTGTTCAAAGCCTATTTAAGCCGTCATCTCCCCCAGGCGAAACGCCTTTTGATTATTGCCGAAGAGCATACCCGGAACACCTGGTACATTGATCACCTTCACACCCTTGAAAAACGATTACGGGATGCTGGCTATGAAGTCCTCAGCGCCACATTCTTGGACCCCAAGGTGGATTCCGTTTGCACCCATACGTTTAAGGTGGATTTAGAAAGTGCCACCAAGGGTCCGTTTGAAATGTACTGCCTCCATCATGTACTCGATGAAGTCGAGGGCGGTCGCCAACAGTTGGATGCCATTATTTACAACAATGATCTGACCTCGGGGTTGCCCAAGCGATTACGGACACTTAAAATCCCAGCCTTTCCCTCTCCCTGGGGTGGATGGTTTCAACGACGCAAATCCGCGCACTTCATTCATGCCAATGCCCTCCTCACAGAATTAGGGTCGGAGCTGGGGATTGACCCTTGGTTTTTCACGACGGATATTGCGGCCGTGGAGGGGGTCTCCGTCAATGAAGAAGCCGATCGTCAGCGCTTGGCCGAAGCCGTGGCGGCGATGCTCGACCGATTGAAGGCCCAATATGCCCAATATGGGATTTCGGAGCAGCCAGGCCTATTTTTGAAAGCGGACTCTGGCACCTACGGCATGGGCGTTTTAGGGATCTCAGATCCCCAAGACATTTTGGACTTAAACCGCAAGGCACGTAATAACTTGTCCAAGGGGAAAAGTGCCCAACCCATTGTTAATTTTGTGCTTCAGGAAGGCATTCCCACCGCGCTGGATATTGATCGGCAAGTGGCGGAGCCTTGTTTGTACTTGGTGGACAACCAAGTGGCAGGTGCCTTTTATCGCCTCAATTCCTTGAAAGGACGCCATGAAAACTTGAACTCTCAAGGGATGAGCTTTTCGGGGCTTTCCGTTTCTCAAAACCGATCGGACGCCTTTCGGGCCTATGGGATTTTGGCGCAGATTGCCGGTCTCGCTACTGGCCTTGAAATTCAAGAATTGGAAAGGGCCCGCACATGAACATCGTGTTTGTGATGGATCCGCTCGAGAATATCAATCCCTTCAAGGACAGCTCTTACGTGCTAATGCTGGCCGCAACTCGGCAGGGGCATCATGTGTTTTATGTCCCCAATTCAGGCCTACATTTGAGCGCAGCTGGCCTTCAATTTGAGGCGATGCCAGTCACCCCCTCAGAAGACCGTGCCCATCCTTTTGAAACCACTGAACTGATGTGGCTTTCTGAGGCTGAGATTGACGCGGTGTTTATCCGAACAGATCCGCCCTTTGACGACAGCTATTTGATGAACACCTGGCTCTTGGATCGACTGGACCCTCGTATCAAAGTCATTAATAGCCCCCAGGGGATTCGGACCGTGAATGAAAAAATTTGGGCCACGCAATTTAAAACCGTGGTTCCCGAGACGTTGATTACTTCGAGCTTAGCATTGGCTAAGCAATTCTTAATCCAACAGGGCCATATTGTCGCCAAGCCCGCGAATGGATTTGGGGGCAGTTCCGTTTTCAAACTTTCGGCTGGGGACAGCAATGCAAGTGTCGTTTTTGAAACACTCTCCCACCTGGGAAAATCCAAAATGATTTTGCAGGCCTATATTGATGCGGCGCAAGTGGGTGATAAGCGGGTGCTCTTGGTGGATGGGGAACCCGTGGGATGTGTCCTGCGTGTGCATTCCCCCGAGGATCACCGTAATAATTTTTTTGCGGGCGGCAAGCCTGCCCAGACCTCGCTCACCGCAAGAGATCAGGAAATCATTGCCATACTCAAGCCTCATTTGAACGCATTGGGGCTTCGTTTTGTCGGGATCGATATCATTGGGGACTACCTGATTGAGGTTAATGTCACCTCACCGACGTGTATTCAGGAGATCAATGCCCTCACCGGTCGTCGGGTTGAAGATGAGATTTTCAATCAACTTCTGACTTAATTTTGGAGTTCCTATATGTCATTCCCGCGCAGGCGGGAATCCAGGTCTAGCCTCATTTTTTTCTGGATCCCGGATCAAGTCCGGGATGACAATGTGAGCCCGCGAATGACAAAAAGATTTATAACAATCCAGACGAAAATTGAGAAATTTGGGCATTTTGCAACAGACTCTCAATAAATTTGAGTACTTCGAGATTGGCCTTCGGAAACGGGAGGGTTTTGAGCATTTCCCAGCTGACCCATCGCAGTTCATCCGCACTTTTCGCCTCTAAGATGCCCGAATCGATCGTGCAGGGAAAGGCGTGTAGCGTGATCTTGAAATGGGTGTAGGCATGTTGGACGGCACAATAGGGGGGGCCAACCGTCACGTGCAGCCCTGTCTCTTCCAAAATTTCGCGCTTGAGTGCCCCATCCAGAGATTCCCCTGGCTCGCATTTTCCACCGGGGAATTCCCAGAGCCCGCCCAGCATTTGGTCCTGGCGACGTTTTCCGATGAGGATCTGCCCCGCCTTCCAAATGACCCCCACCACGATCGTATGGTGCGGCACTGGCGCCGCTTTGGATTTGAAGGGCAGCTGGTCCGTGCGTTTGGTTTGATAGGCCACACACTCCGATTGCAAGGGGCATTTCTCACAAGCTGGCGATTTGGGCTTGCAGATCAAGGCCCCTAACTCCATCATCGCTTGGTTAAAATGGGAGGGATTAAAATCCTGAATAATCGGGGTCAGACGGTCAAAGATTTCATTTCGAACTTTGGGCAGGCGCACATCGTCTTCGATCCCCCAAAAGCGACTAAAGACGCGGATCACGTTTCCATCCACCACCGGCACGGCATTTCCAAAGGCAATGCTGGTCACGGCTGCTGCACAATAAGGGCCAAGGCCGGGCAAGGTTTGAAGGGCCTCATATGTACAAGGGATCACACCTTCGTGGGCATCCATGACCATTTTAGCGGCCTTGTGGAGGTTTCTGGCACGGGAATAATACCCCAACCCCTCCCACGCTTTCAGAACTTTTTCTTGGTCGGCCTGGGCCAATAATTCCAGAGTGGGAAACTGGACCATAAACCGCTCAAAATACCCAATCACCGTGTCGACTTGGGTTTGTTGGAGCATGATCTCGCTCACCCATACCCGATACGGCTGAGGGTCTTCGCGCCATGGCAAAATGCGCCGGTTTTGGTGATACCAGTCGACTAGACCTTGAAATTGGGTGGTTGGCAAGGCTAGTTTTGGATAAGTTTTTGGAGCTCGCCGCTTTGATAAAGCTCAGTGACGATATCGCATCCGCCGATAAACTCGCCGTTGATATACAACTGGGGCAAGGTTGGCCAATCTGAGAATTGCTTAATTGCCTCGCGCAGGACGGGATCGGTCAAGATGTCACGTGTTTCAAACTCGGCACCGATTTCGTTCAGGATTGACACCACTTGTCCGGAAAACCCGCATTGTGGCGTCACTTTGTTACCCTTCATAAACAACACGATAGGGTTGTTTTGCACATCTTTGGCAATTTGTTCTTTGCATTGGCTCACTTCGTCCATGGTTTTGGCTCCTTATTTAATAAAATTAACAGCGGGATACTGGTCTTTTTGCGCTTCCCACTGGGAAGGCGTAAACGTCTTGAGTGCCAAGGCATGCACCGCTTCGACAAAGGCTTCTTTGAGGGCCAACATGACTTGCTGATGTTGCTTCACCAAGGAAATCCCTTCAAAGGTGGGGCTGACCACCAAGGCCTGAAAATGCTCGCCGTCGTTGTAAGGGTCCATAACAAAGGCTTGGGCTTCGGGAATAGCAGTCAGAATAATGTGTTTGATGTCGTCGGGTTTGGTCATGAGACGAGGTTGTTTTTGAGCCAGTCGATAATATCGAGGGATTCGTAGAGGGGTTTGCCATCTATTACCAGGCAGGGAACTTGGGTTTTTCCACCGATGGCGATGAGCTCGTCACAGTACGTGGGATTAAGCTCAATGTCCTTCATTGGGACATCCAAGTGGTGCTCGGCAATGTAGGCACGAACACGGGCACAAAATCGGCAGCTCTCAAAATGATATAAGGTTAATTTCATAGACCTAGTTTATCGTGATCGACGAATCCACTCAAGCATTAGCGCTATCACTCCCCAAAACAGCAACGCTGCACCCACTGGGTTGAGGGTGCTTTTGAGAAATGCCGTTAGCACAATCCCAATCAATGCAACGGTCGGCAGCTCATTAAAGATGCGTAGTTGTTTGCCATTGAGTAAAAATCGCCCTTCAGCATGGCTGACTCGAAGCTTTCCGCACACAATATGAAAGGCCATTAACCCCAATACCATCCCAAATTTCAGGTGAAACCAAGGCTCAAGATATACCGAGGTGAGCCACATTAAGGTCAGCCCAAAAATCCAAGTTGAGACTGTGGCTGGCCACATAATCCCAAAGTACAGACGCCGTTGCATCACGCGCAATTGTGTTTGCACATCGCCTGATGTGGACTCTGCGTCGTAGACCAAGAGTCGGGGGAAATAAAACAACCCGGCAAACCAGGCCACCACTGAAATGACGTGTAGGGCTTTTAAAACTAAAATTAACATGGCTGATTTTTCATCCGATCCATATACCCCTGCAAAATAAAACAAGCCGCTTGGCTGTCGATGACCATCTTGCGCTGCTCTCTGCGCAGATTGGCGGAAATGAGATGCTTTTGAGCCGCCACGGTTGAGAATCGTTCATCCCAAAATACAATAGATACCCCTAATTTGGTTTCTAGTTCTTGGGCAAAGGCACGGACTTCTTGTGATTTTTCGGTTTCGCCACCGTCTCTGTTTTTGGGAAGGCCCACCACAATAGTCTGAATCTCATACTCGGTCAGCTTTTCTTGAATCCGAGCCCATTTTTGGTCATCATTGGGGATAAACGGATGGGGTTGGGCGGAGAGTCCGAGCGGATCCGATAGTGCGACTCCGATTCGTTTTTCACCATAATCCAGGCCAAGAACCCGCATTAGAGCGTGGTCCTGACGGCTTCAAGCGCCTGGGTCAATTTAGTGGGATCCGCCCCACCCGCTTGGGCAAAATTGGCTTTTCCGCCCCCACCGCCGCCGGTGATTTGGGTCATCGTTTTGATCATCAGCGCCGCATTGTGGCCTAAATTTGGATTCCCGACCCGGACCGCCAAATACCCTTTGCCTTGGGCCACAATCCCTAAAACAACAGTGGATTGGGGAAATTCTTTGGCGACTTCTTCCAAGATTAATCGCCCAGAGCCCCCATCTAGATCGTCATCTGAAATCAAGTCGATTAAGGTTTGGGACTCCGTCATTTTTCCAGACAACTCATGGGCGATTTTGGTCGCTTTTTCTTCTTTTTGTCGCTGAGTTTCTTCTTTGGCGAGACGCTGGGCCTCGCTCGCCACTTGCTCCGCTTTAACTTTATCGAGATAGAGTTGCACATTATGGGTGCCAGCCAGTGCTTCAATCCGCCGGGTCCCAGCCGCGATGGCGGCTTCAGCGAGGATTTTGACGCGTTGGATATCTTGGGTTTTCCCCACGTGGGTCCCCACACAGAGCTCCATCGAGAACTCTGAAATCTTAACGACACGCACCACGTCATCGTATTTTTCGCCAAATAAGGCCATTGCCCCTTGAGATTTGGCGGTTTCTAGATCCGTTTCATAGGTTTCAATCGGGAGATTGGCGTTGATCACATCGTTGACTCTGGCTTCAATTTTAGACAATTCTTCGGCAGAGACCGCCTGAAAATGGGTGAAGTCGAATCGAAGACGATCCACATCGACCAAGCTGCCGGCTTGGTGCACATGTTCGCCCAAGGCCTCACGCAAGGCCGCCTGGAGCAAATGGGTACCGGTATGGTGTCGGGCCATGCCAACCCGATCAGAAGGAGTGCTTACAATCCGCACCTCACCACCCATGGGCACGATTTTTGGGGGGGTCGGCGAAAGCAGACGGCTGCTCATCTCAAGGGCTTCCGCACTCGTATCTTGTGCAAATTGCACCTCTTGCTGGGATTTTTTCTGGCTTTGTTTATGGGCTTCTCGGGAGCGTGTTTTCTGGGTATTTAACGCCTGGTCAAAGGCGGACAGCGCCACGCTCAGGCCTTGCTCGCGGGCCATGACCTGGGTGAGATCCAAGGGAAATCCGAACGTGTCGTACAGCTTAAAGGCATCCTCACCTGAAATGATGGTTTGGTGACTGGATGTCACTTTTTGCGCTACCTCTTCAAAGAGCTTTACCCCGGCATGAAGGGTTTTCAGAAATTGAATTTCTTCGGCATGGATGACGGATTCGATAAAGGCTTGCCTGTCTTTTAAAGACGTAAAATGATGGCCCAGACGCGCGACCATGGGGGCCACTAAGCGATAGACAATTGGGTCTTGGATGCCGAGCTTTGTTGCATAACGCAGGGCACGTCGCAGCAGTCGACGCAGGACATAGCCACGTCCTTCGTTACTGGGCATGACGTTGTCCGCAATCCCAAAGGAAATCGTACGCACATGGTCGGCCAACACCCGATGCGGCATTCCTTCTGGGCCTTCTTGATAGGGTTTCCCGGTTAGTTTTTCGATTTCTTGAATAATCGGTGTGAAGAGATCGGTGTTGTAATTGGAATGGGTGCCTTGGAGTACGGCAACGAGACGCTCAAGCCCCGCGCCGGTATCCACGTGTTTTTCGGGAAGCTCGATGAGGCTGCCATCAGGTTGGCGGTTGAATTGAATAAACACCAAGTTCCACAGCTCGATGTAGCGTGCGCACACGCCGTTGACTTCACACACGTGATCCAAATGCGGCTTATCACAGGCCTCGGGCCCACGATCTAAATGCAGCTCGGAACAAGGGCCACAGGGGCCCACTTCACCCATCTCCCAAAAATTGTCCTTTTCACCAAAAAAGAGCACATGATCTGGATTGATGGTGGTGACTTTTTTCCAGAGTGCGGCCGAGTCATCATCGGTCTTATAGACGGTTGCATAAAGCTTGTCGCCAGGTAGCCCAAACTCTTGGGTCAAGAGCTCCCAGGCCCACTGAATCGATTCGGCTTTGTAGTAATCCCCAAACGACCAGTTCCCCAACATTTCAAAGGAGGTTAAATGGGTGGTATCCAAGCCAACATCTTCCAGGTCGTTGTGCTTCCCGGAAACCCGGACGCAGACCTGTGAGTTAACGGCGCGTGTGTAATCTCGCTTGCCTTGGCCAAGGAACACATCCTTGAACTGGTTCATCCCCGCATTGGTGAAGAGTAGGGTTGGATCATGCTGGGGAACGACGGGGCTTGCTTTAACGATGGTGTGCTGGTGGCGTTCAAAAAATCGGATAAATCGGTCACGAATTTGGTCGCTAGTAAGCGAGGAACTGGGAGACGACATTGAAGAAATCTACTTTCTGCCCGCAAACCAACCGCGAATGAGTGCTCCCCACCAATTAATATCCGTCGCCCGATCTATCCGAAGCCCCACGCGCCTAAAAATATTTAAGATCAAGGCCAACTGCACCATGACAACGAGTGTGGCTGCCAGCACAAGGGTGAAGAGGGTTTGCATGATGTAATGATAGATGATGGCCACTAAATCCATAACGGGTATCCTTTACTTCGTGTGATTAGGCTGCGACTTCGGAATTATCGCTTTCGCTTTCATTCTCATTTGCAGCTGACGTTTTTTGATATACGAGTCTTCCGACACGCTCAAAACCGGACTTCAAGTTCTCTTTGGCTTTTTCCAAGATATCCCCGTTTTCTTCCATTACTTTTTTGATCTTGCCACGGGTTTCTTTGCCGGAAGTCGGCGCAAACAGTACCCCGGCAACCGCGCCCATTACTGCCCCCAAAATCAACCCCCCAATCAAATATCCACCTTTGTTACCATTGTTGCTCATGACTGATCTCCTTACTTAAGCCAGCGCTTTGCTGGCAATATCTGTTCTAAATGTTTTTCCCGAAAATTGAACTTTATTAACACCCAAATACGCATCGTGGATTGCGCTCGCCAAGTCGGGGTTTTTGGCCACCACGCCCAGCACGCGGCCTCCATTGGTCACGAGGGCCCCATTTTTTAAGGTAGTCCCTGAATGTATCATATCAAATTTTTCGCTATCTGCTGCACCTGAAATTACATCGCCTTTGGCATACGCACCCGGGTAACCGCCGGCAGCGAGGATCACGCACACCGCATAGCCGTGCGCCCATTCCAGTTTAATCTGGTCGAGGGTGCCCGTGGTGATTGCGTTGAAAATATCAATCAAATCTGTTTTAAGAAGGGCCAATACGACCTGGGTTTCAGGGTCTCCAAATCGGGCATTAAACTCCACCACTGAGGGCTCGCCACGCTGAATCATGAGCCCGGCAAACACGATGCCTTTGAAAGGGGTGCCTTCGGCATTAAGCGCCGCCACTAAGGGCTTTAGCACCCGATCCAGCACTTTTTGTTGGATAGTCGGATCGGCAATCGGGGCGGGACAATAGGCCCCCATTCCCCCCGTATTCGGGCCTTTATCGCCATCATAAATGGCTTTGTGATCCTGGGCCGGCAGCATGGGCAGGATGGTGGTCCCATCACAAAAGGCCAAAATGGAGGCCTCCTCGCCTTGCAGAAAGTCTTCAATCACGACGGTGGCACCGGCTTGGCCAAAATTTTGGTGAATAAAACAGCCCTCCAGAGCTTGCTGTGCTTCAGCCAGATCTTGGGCAATGGTCACGCCTTTTCCAGCGGCAAGCCCATCGGCTTTGATGACAATGGGAAACTGGTTATGGGTTTGAATATAGTCGAGAGCAGGTTCAAATGACGTAAAGTCT
>JAHFCZ010000133.1 GCA_023249285.1 bacterium
TGATGCCGTTCGCGACTTTCAAAGAGACCGGCTGCTGATCGCCAAAGCCCCAACCCTAGAGGCCGTTATCGCGCAGCTTCTTCAGAACCTGCTCTAATGCGACTAACTACCCCGTCAGACGTTGTCTGCCACCCCTTCAAGGAAGGGGAATGGGTGGCCGTTAATTTTTGTAATACCCTCGTTGTTTCGTTACGTCCTCGTAGCTCAGTTGGATAGAGCGCTAGAGCCTGATCTTAAAGGGGCTCGCGTCGCCCCCTCAGTCCGGGCAAGCCGGGCCTGAGCCTCCCCCTCATTTTCTGCTTCGCTTCGCTACAGCTTTAGCGTCTTTTTTTGTGTATAATACCCTCGTTGTTTCGTTACGTCCTCGTAGCTCAGTTGGATAGAGCGCTAGATTCCTAATCTGGAGGTCGCAGGTTCAATTCCTGTCGGGGACACCACCTCTCTTTTATTTTTATCCCGCTTACTCCCGACAGCCTAGCGGATATTCTCGGACCTCTCGTCCTCCCTATTCGGTCGGCGGTCCTGCGATGTCGTCGCCTTTGGCTCCTCAAATTTAATCCCTAGCGGATTTTCTCGGACCTCTCGTCCTCCCTATTCGGTCGGCGGTCCTGCGATGTCGTCGCCTTTGGCTCCTCAGGTTCAATTCCTGTCGGGGACACCATAATTCTTCCTTCCATAAATGACAAAATACCTAAATTTCTTCCTTAAAATAAGGAAGAATTCTCAGTCTCTATTTCGCCAAAGCCACAGGGAAGTTGGGGTGCTCAGGATTGACTATTAGTTGTTGCCGCAGCGGATCCACCAGCAAATCCATTGCCTCCATGGGCAATACTCCCATGAGCGCTTCGTTTCCCAAGACCAAGGCCTCCGTGACATAGGTCCGATTTTGGAACCCAATCTCAATGGGCGCGATCCGAGGCGCCTTGATTTGATGTCCATTGGCCAGTGTCACGACATGGGTCGCTACCTCTGTAGTGTCAAACCCCAGTTGCGTCGCCATTTCTTCCGTCACACACATAAACGTCGCACCGGTATCTACCAGCGCACAAATCTCGATCGTTTGCTGGCCAATGATATTTTTTAACGTTAGATTTGAATATGTCAGCCCCATGCTTAACCCTCCGCCATTATCTTATCATTTCCCCAATAATCCCTCTACTACACCTAGTTCCAGCCGTTTCGCCAGGTGTTGGTAGGGCTGGATGGGGTGCTGGGTGAGGGTTTGGGACAGGTCCGACCAAGTGGTGAGTGACACCTCGAGGAAGGCTAAAATGCCTTGGGTGAGCTGTGGGGTAATGGGCTGCAAGAGGCCGGCGAGGAGATACAGGCCATTCAAGCCCGTCGTGCAGACCTGGGCCGCCAGCGCAGGATCGGTATTGGCCACAGACCAGGGGGCTTTTTCATCGATAAATTTATTAATGTCGTCGGCAATGGCCATCATTTTTCGGGTGGCCAGGGCCAAATCAAGGGCCTCATACGCCTGGGCAATGGCAGGGATTTCGGCCTTGGCTTTGTCCAAGAGAGCCTGGCCTTCTGGGTCAGGGGTGGTCAGCGCGCCCCCACATTTTTTATGTAACACGCTCCCCAATCGAGAGCCAATGTTGACGACTTTATTCACAATGTCCGCATTCACTTTGAAGACAAAATCCTGGACCCCAAAATCCAAATCCTCAACCGTGGGATTGAGCTTACTGGCCAGGTAATAGCGCAGATATTCGGGGGGCAGGACCGCCAGATAATCCCCGGCGTTGATAAACGTGCCGCGGCTCTTGGACATTTTCTCGCCGTTCACCGTCAAGAATCCGTGTACAAAAACGGCGTTGGGTAGTGCAAGATCCGCCACATGGAGCATCGCTGGCCAGAACAAGGTGTGGAAATACAAAATGTCTTTGCCGATGAAATGATAGATCTTGGTTTGATTCTGGTTTGGGGTCGTCCAAAGGGAGTCAAGGGATTGGCCTTGCGCCTGTGCCCAGATCTGCATACTGGCCAAGTACCCGATCGGCGCATCGACCCAGACATAAAAATATTTGCCGGGCTTATCTGGGATTTCGAAGCCAAAATACGGGGCATCTCGGGAAATGCACCAGTCTTTGAGACCTTGGGTGAACCATTCGTCCAGCTTATTCACGATCTCTGGACGTACGGCACCCGAGTTCAACCACGCCCGAATCGGGGCCTCAAACTCCGCGAGCTTGAAAAACAAATGGGTACTCTTGCGGACCTCGGGGCTGCTGCCACAGGTCGCACAGTGCGCATTGATGAGTTCGGAGGGGTCGTAGGTTGCGGCACAATTTTCGCAAGAATCGCCGTATTGGTCGGGGGTATGGCAGCGCGGGCAGTCCCCTTTCACAAATCGATCGGGTAAAAACATCGCACATTTCGGGCAGTAACACTGGGCGACCTCTTGTTCTCTTAAGGCCTTTTTTTCGCACATTTTGGCATAAAATTGATGCGATAAGACCTGATTTTCGGCAGAATGTGTGGAATGATACGCCGCAAAATCCACCCCGAATCCTTCAAAATCCGCCTGATGTTCGGCCTGAATGGTTTTGACATACTCAGCGGGGTCCAGGCCTAGCTTTTGGGCAGAGAGCATGACGGGGGTCCCATGGGCATCATCGGCACAAAAATGGTGGCAGGTATGGCCCTGGCAACGCTGGAATCGGACCCAAATATCCGCCTGGATTTTCTCGGCCATGTGACCAAGGTGGATGGACCCGTTGGCATAGGGCAACGCACTGGTCACCAGGATGATTTTGCTCATCCGTGTTTCAGTTGGAAAAAGCGCCGTTTTCCGATTTTGAGGACTTGGCCATCGGCCACGGTTTTAGGTGTCAGTAAATCACTGACAATTTCGCCATCGAGGGTGATTGCATTTTGGGCAGCTAAGCGAAGGGCTTCTTTTTTGGAGGGCAAAATCCCCTTCTCTACCAGGAGATTATCCAAGCGAAACGCCGTGCTGGGCACCGGCAGGGCCTCCAACGCTTCAGGCACCAAGCGTTGGGTGAAGATCCGCTCAAAGGCCGCTTTGGCGTCTTGGGCCTCCGGGGCACTATGCAGGGCCTCGACGATCTCAAGCCCCAGCTCCACTTTAAGATTCCGGGGATTTTCGCCTTGATCCAGGCGATCTTGGAGGGTTTTCAATTCGACCTCACCCCGGTCCGTTAGGAGGGTAAAGTAGCGCATCATGAGGGCGTCGGGAATGGACATAATTTTGCCGAACATTTGGTCGGGGGCTTCGGTCAGGCCAATGGTGTTGCCGAGGGATTTACTCATTTTATTCACCCCATCGAGGCCTTCTAAGAGGGGGGTTACCATCACGCCTTGTGGGGCCTGGCCATATTCTTTTTGGAGCTGGCGTCCCATGAGGACATTAAAGGTTTGGTCCGTGCCGCAGAGCTCTAGAT
>JAHFCZ010000134.1 GCA_023249285.1 bacterium
CAAGTCGGATTTAGGGAATATTTGATTGGCTTAATGGGGATGCTCTATGACCAAACCAATCAAGATTTGGGACTGATGCAAAACATTATCAGCCAGTTATTGGCTTATTCTGTGCGCCAGGAAGATTTGGTGTTGTTATCCCCTATTTTGAGGGGGATTCAAGCCCAGATTTTGGAACAGCCGCCCCTCTTTTTGGAGCAGCTGACCCAGCAACTTCAAAACTCAGGGCTCTTGATTCATGATAACGTCGAAGTTCGGGTGGCGGCCCAGAGCCTTTTGGATACCCTGTCCCTGGTGAAAGTAACGGAGCATACGGAATCCGTGCCGTTGGGTAAACAGGCCCCGGTTACGGATGTTGAAGGCTTGCGGACCCAGCTTCTGATGGGGCTGTTACAGCAGCGCGCATTGACGACAATCTTTAATGATGGCCGAAAAGATGTCTGGATGATGATGTTTGCCACTTTTGTGGGCATTGAAACGGCGGTCACGGAGCTTTCGGATCACCCGAGTACGATCCCCCATCATCTGGCGATGGTGATTGAGTCGGATGTCTTTATGTCTGTGCAATGGCGGGGATTTGCGCCGGTTCAGGCGCTTAGTGAAGGATTTGTCGGGGTGATGACGGTTGGGGATATCGTGGAAAAAGTGCGGAGCTTATTCCGACACCAATTCCAACGGGTCTTGGGTGTGATGCCTCATCCTCGATTTTCACCGGCCTTTGCGTTGGCCCAGCAAGCGATTGATGACTTGTCCTATCCCTTTAAAATTTTGGATACCCGGACTTTTGGCCCGGCCTATGGGGTGTTGATGGATGAGATCGCTCACGGTGTGTATCGGACTGGCATGCAGCGTCAGGCTGATACGGTGATTACCCAAATGGTGGAGCGGTTCCGATATTGGGTGGTGCCCCAGTATAGCGTGGTTGCGGCGTATCCTTGGTTTAAGCAACTCCAAAAACGTCGCCAAGTCCGGTCGAATTTGTATCCGGTGTTGGGGATGCATCAAGACCCTTCTACGTTGCAAGCGTTGGGCTCAACCGAAGAGGCGGTCTATTATGTTGAACAACAACTTCAGGCGGCGCTGGCATCGGGGTATCCGTACCAGAAGATCATTATTGGCTATAGGACGCATTATCGTATTGCCGTCGACCTCTTATCCCAATTGGAGTCTAAGTGGACATCCATGAGCATTCAGGTGGTCGATGCGCATGATTTGGTGGGTGAGTATTGGGGGGATCACGTCTCTGTGGCGTTGATCTAACCCGAAACTTCGGTTTATACTCTTTCCTGTCTCAGATTTTCTTCACCCTCATTTTCCTATTGGAGAGTTTTCATGTATAAAATTGCTGCAGCGGTAGTGCCGCATTCCCCTTTGGTTCGCTCAGGTTCTCCAGGTATGGAGGCAAGCGCTATTGTTTCTAGTGTGCTAGGTAATCTCGATGTTTCTTTTGTGGGGGTTCCCGATCAAAAAAGCGCGACTTATGATACCTTACCTCCGGATATTGCTGGAGTTCTCATTCCCCCTACCGAGACTGTTTTTAGCAGTGGTGTTGCGATTACGGTTAAGGTTTTTTCCTGCTTAGAAGGTATGAAGCTCCCCTTGTCAGTGCGTCAGTTTGAACGTGGACTACCTGAACCTGGACTAGAAATTATTTCTGGGGGACCAGCAATGCATAATGGGCAGCACTGGTCTTTCTATGATAATGGGGGCCACGCCCACCAGTGCTTTGGATTTTTTTCGGATGGAAACAAGGTTTGGGCAATATTTGAACATGAGGATAAGTATTACCGGGCGGAGCTTGAAAAAGCAGCCTCCCAATAAGTGCTGAGGGTACTCTAAAAATTCACAGATACTGAAAAATAATGCTGAAATCAGGTGGTCGATGCGAATGATTTGGTGGGTGAGTATTGGGGGGATCACGTCTCTGTGGCGTTGATCTAACCCGAAACTTCGGTTTATACTCTTTCTTGGCTCAGATTTTCTTCCCCCTCATTTTCCTATTGGAGAGTTTAATGTATAAAATTGCTGCAGCAGTAGCGTCGCCTTCCGCTTTGGTTCGCTCAGATTCTTCTGATGATGTTTTTTGGCCAGAGGGTTCGGAGCCGGTTGCTGGGGGGCAGGCTGCTGAGCGGGCTGCTGAGCTCAGGGCAAGAGCTACTGTTTCTGGTATGTTACGTCGGCTAAGTGAATCTTTTCTGGGTGTTTGCTATAATGTGGGCTCGACTTATGATACTGCACCTCCGGATTTTACTGGCGTTCTCATTCCTCCTCCCGAGACTGCTTTTAACAGTGGTGCGATTACGGTTATTCCCTTGTTTGACGGCATGAAACTACCCTTTTCCGTGCGTAATTTTGGATATGGACCAGAAATTGTTTCTGGGGGCCAAGCCGTGCATAATGGAACACACTGGTATTTCTGTGATCAAGGGCGCAACCCCCACCAGTGTCTTGGATTTTTTTCGGATGAAAACAAGGTTTGGGCAAAATTTAAATATAGGGGTGATGTGTGTCGTGCAGAGCTTGAAAAAGCGCCACGCCAATAAGTGCTGAGAGTATTCTAAAAATTCACAGATACTGAAAAATAATGCTGGAATTCTTCTTGGAAGATTTCGGTGGTGTCAAAAGCGTATTCAAGTGTCACGGGTTGGAGCTTGAGCGCTGCCCCAAGGGAAATGCTGTATCGGCTGGTGCCATCCACGCGACCCGTTTCTTTGAGGGCTGCCGATAGCTTGAAATCCTGAGAGTCGATGGGGGAGAACCGCGTCCCGATGCTTTTGAGGAGCTGGTTGTTGCTCATCTTGAGTTGGCCAAAGACCTCGGAATTGTAAAACGAGGTCGGGTAGGAGGCCATGCTGACGCCGATTTCGCGATTGAGGCTTTCACTACCCCCGTTGTTGTAGGTGAGTTTATTGGCCAACAAATTGTTGATAAATCCGGAGGCCATCAGCCACGGGAAGCTATAGGTGACCCCGAGATTGAGATCAAGTGTGCCGCCATTGACGGTGCTGATCTGGTTTTGGTAATGGGTGATCGAGGCCCCCATACTGAGGACTTGGCTAAAGGTCCAAGCGCCACCGAGGGTGAGCTGGGATTGTCCGGCTTGGAAGCTGCCGTTGGACACGACTTGGTTGTCGGAGTTCAAGGCGGTGCTATCCAAATTGGGGATGGATTCATTGCCGTATCCGAAGCCCACGACGAGCTCGGGTAGGAGCTTGTAGCTGGCAGCGGCGGTGATAAATTGAACGGAATTGGCAAGGGTTGAGGTGTAGAACAAGGCGGCGTTGTTGTTGACGCCACTTAATCCCACAGGCGTTTCAAAAATGACCGCAGCGGATTGGGTGAAGCCTTTGATTTGTCCGAGCGCGATATAAGGGGCGCTGGTTCCGAGGGTGAGAAGGTCATCTTTGTA
>JAHFCZ010000002.1:0-13294 GCA_023249285.1 bacterium
TTTCGGGCGGGGAAAAATAGAACCGTCGGTTCACTCATAATAAGGGGTGGCCGATCCGGGCCTTCCGGGTACGCACAAATGACCGAATTACTGGTCCCAAAATCTAATCCACAAGCGTAAGGCGTTATCATAGGGACGACTAATATAGCAAAAGGTTTCGTTTCAGTGAATTTCCAATTACAATAATCACCATGAACATCATGATCATTGCCTTTGGGGGTGCCTTGGGGACCTTAATTCGATATGCGATGAGCACGCTCAATCAGCGCGGGATTCTAGGGTCTTTGCCCTTAGGGACCCTGATTGTGAATGTGACGGGGTCTTTTTTGATCGGATTGGTATGGGGGCTCTCTGAGCGCTATGCCATATCGCCTACGTTACGTCTTTTTTTAATGGTGGGGGTATTGGGTGGATATACGACATTTTCTAGCTTCAGCCTCGAAACACTGACCCTTGTACGCAATAGCCAGTACGTGATGGCGATGCTCAACACAGTGGGCGCGATTGTGATGGGGCTCGCAGCCGTCAGTGTGGGATATTGGCTGACTACATTGGAACTTCCATAACCAGCACTTGCGCATCCGTCACGGCCTGATAATTAAGGACCTGGGCCCCCATAATACCGATCCCGTCTCTGGCATGAAGGGCCTGGCCGGCAAGTAACACATCTCCGGACACGACCATCGAAAATACCCCATTTTTAGGGTAGAGCAGGGTGTAATCTAGGCTTTTCCCGGCCGGGATTGTCCCCATGCAAAACTGCACATCTTGGTGAATCCCCAAGGCCTCAGGATACGATTCTGATTCGGAATCCAAGGACCGGACAATCGGGATCCAAATAGTGGGAATACGCCAATCGAATCGACGTTGATCGTAGCGTGGGGTCACATTCGGGGTCTTCGTCATGACCCAGATTTGGAGGAGCTTGAGCGCCTCAGTTGGGGAGGCATTAAATTCTGAATGGGTAATGCCAGTCCCTGCGGACATCACCTGGACTTCTCCAGGGGTAATCAACGATTGGTGGTTCATGCTGTCCTTGTGGGCCAAGGTCCCCGAGAGCGGGATGGTAATAATTTCCATATTGTCATGCGGGTGAGTGCCAAATCCTTTGCCGGCTGCGATCTGGTCATCATTAATGACGCGCAGCACGCCGAACCCCATGCGGGCTGGATCGTAATAGTTGCCAAAGCTAAAGGTGTGATGGGCGTTGAGCCAGCCGTGATCGGCATGGCCACGAGAGGCAGCGGGGATCAACAGCGTGTTCATAGTCAATTCCTTGGATTTGGTTTAGGATAAGCAGGTCAACACCTTCAGTGTAGCATTTCTTCCCATTTTCTATTCATTTTCAGCCTCTTGAAAGGATTTATCCATGCAATTTAAGCAAGTGTCGGGAGTTACCGGTTTCAGGATATTTTTAAGGAGACCACCTACCAACGCTGTGGCGCCTGCATCGGCAGAGCCCACATTGGCAGCGACGCTGGGCGCCTCAGTCCGTCAAGCGCCAGTGGTACTAGGTGAGGCAAGTTTTCAGGGGAAAGCTATGGATGCCCAGGCCTTGAAAGCTACGGCACGCACGGGCGGACGTTTGGTGGAAGGAAGAATTAATTTTTCGGGAATTCAATTCTCCAATGTGCAATTGGACCGAGATGCTTTGAACCTGTTGGTGGATTTGGCCAGCCCAGGAACACTAGATCTCACCGGGCAAAGAATCGCCGAACAGTTCTTTTGGGGGAGTGATTTTGTGGCGCTTTCAAGGGCGGTAAAGCCAGGGACCTTGGATTTCACTGGAAAGCCGCTTTCAAATTTTCCTTCAATAATACTCGTGACAAATAGACAGGATTTGCTGGACATTGCGACTGCCGCAAAGCCCGGAACTTTGGACCTGACAAGGGTATTCCCGTTTTATAGTGCGGAATGGGCAGTGACGGACGTGATTACATTAGCAATAGCCGCAAAACCAACGTCATTGGATGTGGGGCAATTGCCAGTCACTCTATTCCAGTCTCTGGATGAACTTCTTCAAGTGGTGCCGGCAATAACCATCGGAACACTTCGGATGGATGGGATGAAAGATAATCTGGTCAAACAAATGAGCGTGAAACAAGCGGTCCAACTGGCGACCGTAGCGGCTCCCCAAACCTTTGACTTAACGGCTTTGCCTGAGCCGCCTACGACTTTAGAAGACGCCGCCGTGCTGGCACGGGCCTCAGCCTGGGGGACAATGCCTACATTAAATGCACAGGGTTGGAAATTGAAAGATGCCCAGGAGAAGGAAGTGAGCCCCGCAACAATGAAAATGCTTCAAGACGTCATTGCTGCCGAGGGCGTAAATCCCGGCACACTAGATATGACGGGCATAACATTGACCGAACGCTATCGCGCTTGGCCAATTTTGGGCGGTTGGGCCCGTGCGGCCCAGCCTGGCACCCTAGATTTAACCCAAGGATGGAAACGGATACCGACGCCGCGAGGTCCTAACCCACACCCGTTAACGCAAAAAGAGTTCTTGGAAAATATTGTTGCGGCAGTAAAATCCGAAACAATGGATCTCAGTAAGATTCGTCTCCAGGGCACAACTCCTAAAGAAGCCCTGCTCAAATTCGCCCGCGTTGCAAAACCAGGGACGCTAAGCTTAGCATTGGTCAATCCGAGCGCGATTGCAAGTATTACAGGTGCAGACAGGGCACTGCTCGACAAGGCCACAACACCGGTAACCGTGGCCACGACAGTTGCCGAGGGGTAAACGGGATGTGTTACACTGCCCCCTATGCCCCAGCATCCTCAAATCCTTGAGCCAGACGATCTAAACCCGAACCAACGGGAGGCCGTGATGCATGGGGAGGGCCCACTCCTCATTATTGCGGGGGCGGGCTCAGGAAAGACCAAGACTTTGGTCCACCGTGTGGCAAGGCTGGTGGCCGAGGGGGTGCCCCCGGATCAGATTTTATTGTTGACATTTACCCGAAAATCTTCGCAAGAAATGTTGCGTCGCGCGACCTTGTTGCTGGATAGTCGGTGCCAAAACGTTTCGGGTGGGACCTTCCATGCCTTTGCATCGGCGGTTTTGCGGCGTTTCGCGGGGCGATTGGGGTACACAGAGCAATTTTCAATCTTAGATCGATCTGATGCTGAAGATGTGGTGCAGCTGGTAAAGCAAGACCCTAAGTTTGCAGATGTGGGAAAGCGATTCCCCAAGAAAAACACATTAGCGGATATTTTTAGTAAAGTGCGCAACACCCAAAGTCGCATTCCTGAAGTCGTCGGGAAGTCTTACCCGCATTTTTTTGAATGTGCGGATCGCATTGCGGAAATGTTTGAGGCGTATCAGCACTTTAAACGTCACATGCAGGCCATGGATTATGACGATTTACTCTTAGAGCTTTTGAACCTATTAAGCACAGCGCCGGATATCGCAAAGGCACTCCAAAATCAATATCGGCACGTGATGGTAGACGAATACCAGGACACCAATGGAATCCAGGCTGAAATCATGAGATTTTTAGTCAATTCTAAACGCAATATTTGCGTGGTGGGTGACGATGCGCAGAGCATTTATTCGTTTCGGGGTGCCAATTTTAAAAATATTATGGAATTCCCCACCTTATTCCCCGGCACCAGGATCGTGACCCTAGATCAAAACTATCGATCCACACAACCCATTTTGGATCTGACCAATGCCGTCATTGCCCGTGCCAAGGAACGATATGCCAAGGACTTGTTCACCGAAAAACAGGACGGCCAGCGCCCCATCTACGTCGAAACCGATAGTGAGGGCTCCCAATCCAAATTTATTGTCCAAAAAATCCTTGAGTATCACGAACAGGGTATCGCCTTAAATCAGATGGCGGTTTTGATGCGTTCGGGATGGCATTCCAACGACTTGGAAGTTACCTTGCAGGCCCAGGGGATTCCCTTTGTCAAAATGGGGGGCTTTAAGTTTATCGAGCTGGCCCACGTCAAAGACGTAATCGCTTTTTTGCGGGTGATCCAAAATCCGCGGGATCGGGTGTCCTGGCAACGCATTCTGTTGTTGGTGGAGGGGGTGGGGCCTAAAACCGCAGAGGCTATTTGGCTCAAAATTCAATCGGCCTTCCAGTCTGGGCTGGTGCCAGATGCGAGTTTCTTTGCAGGGAAAAGTTATTCAACATCGCTAGAAAAGCTACTCAGTTGCATTTTTAATCGGCAAGGGGGCATCACACCGGTTGCACAGCTAGAGCGGATTATGGAGACCTACAAACCCATTTTCAAGCAACGCTACGAAGACTTTCACAAACGCCAAGCGGATTTGAATTCGATTTTAACTATTGCAGAACGGTATACCAGCCTCGATGATTTTCTCACCGAAATGAGCCTGGAACCTCCGGATGGATCCCAGGTCGATGTCGAGGCCAAAGACCGGGACGAGCCGCCGTTGATCCTATCGACGATTCACTCAGCCAAAGGCCTGGAATGGAAGGTCGTTTTCGTGATTTCAGCAATCGACGGCTATCTTCCCTCCATGCAGGCCCTCGATGATATTGGACAGATCGAAGAAGAGCGACGCCTCATGTACGTGGCCTTGACCCGGGCGAAGGACTATTTGTTTGTGATCAAGCCCCACATCGATTGGAACAGTGCCCAGGCCTACCGTAATCCCGGGGTCCGGTTCTCCAAGCTCAGCCGATTTTTGGTTGAATCCCACATTGCCGAGCAGTGGATGGACAAGTGGGTAATCGCAGAGCGACGTCAGCCTCGCGGCCGGTTTGGCCTCGAATCCCTGCCAGACACCCTGGATTCAGGGTATTCTCCAGACGAAGACACGCGAAAGTACGTGTTGTAGGTTCTCTTCTGCGAAAGGTATACTTCCACCATGACACCAGGTATTCGACTCACCCAATCGACGTTAGATGCACTCAAAGCCACTTTTCTAGAGGTGTTTGTGCTGCCCAATGAGTTATGGGTATTTGGATCTCGGGTGAAGCCTGAAGCCAAAGGGGGAGACATCGATTTATTGATTGACGTCCAGAGCGAATCTCCAAAATCAGCCTTAGCGAAAAAAATACAGTTCCTCGTCAAATTAAAAAGAGCAATAGGGGAGCAGAAAATTGACGTGGTCCTCCAATGTGGAGCGCCCAACCTTCCCATCCACACTGTCGCCAAACAAGAAGGAGTACGATTGATATGACCCACTGGGAGCTGTGTCAGGCAGAGATTGCCATTTGTAACATTCACCAAGACCGCTTAGAGATGGCGATAGAAGAAACCCAAACACTTTTTCCGATAACGGTAGAAAAATTGGCGAAAATAAGCCCATCTGAACTGAGCTTTTTGGAATTAATGACCAGTCGCTTTGCCAAGCTTCAAGACACGATGGGTCAAAAATTATTTCCCCAAATTTTAAAACTTCTGAAAGAAGATCTCCAAAATAAAAGTTTTCTCGACTACTTAAACAGTCTTGAAAAGATCGGAGCCTTGCCCTCAGTCGAGTTCTGGATCGAGCTTCGAGAAGTCCGCAATTCCGTCGCCCACGAATACCCCGATAAACCCGAGCTCACCGTCGAAAAACTCAATCTCTGCCGCCAAAAAGCCAAAGAATTGCTGACGTATTGGGCTGTGCTAAAGGGATTCATGCAGGATCGGTTAAGTGAAAGATAAACAGCATGATCATCCTCGAAACTGAACGTCTCCGCCTAAGAACCTGGAAAGAAAGCGACAAAACGCCCTACTTTCAACTCAATCAAGATCCCAAGGTCACCGAATTTTTGCCAAGATCAATCACCCAGGACGAAGCAACCCAATTTATTAACCGCACCAATAGTCACCAAGAAAGGTACGGGTATTCATTATGGGCGACAGAGCTTCGCGCTTCCAATCAATTGATCGGATTCATTGGTCTCACGACCATTGAGTGGGAAGCCCCATTTACTCCCGCCGTTGAAATCGGGTGGCGACTCGCCTCTCCATTCTGGGAAAACGGATATGCAACAGAAGGTGCAAAAGCCACTTTAAATTATGGGTTTAATCACTGTAGTCTCACAAAAATCATCTCATTTACCGTACCCGCCAACAAACGCTCTATTCGAGTCATGGAGAAAATCGGAATGAAACGAGATTTCCAAGGAGATTTTTTACACCCCAAGCTCGCCACAACCCACCCCCTTGCACCCCACGTGCTCTACAAAGCAACCCAAGAGAGGGTTATTCATGTCAAATTATTTGCGGTTATATGATCGGGCCGGGTTCTCAAAAAAATCTTCATAGCTGCTCATCTAAAGCCTCCAATTCTTTTTCGGTTAAATTAAGTTGATGTGAATAAGTATAGCCTCCTCGAGTCCATTTATAAACAAGAAGCCCTTTACGAGAATGAGGGCCATTTTCAAATCCAATATTAGCGATATCAAAATAGCCATCATGCATAGTGCTCAGGATGGCCATATGACCATATGTAAGGCCTGAAAAAGAGTCGTGCCAATGATTATTCGCATCGACAATATAAACAATAGTCGTACTTCCAGCCGATCCTCCAAAATCGCTACTTACGACGTAGGCGATCACATCTTGAATGCCATCGTGGTTTAAATCAAACTTGAAGATCCCAATGGATATTTCAGAGGAGCTTTAGCTGTTAATCGGTCCAAGTTCCTTCTCTAGGTATTTCCTGATCAAGTTTCGTTCTCTGGGATAAAGCTTTTCCGAAAACACAACTTTCTGATAAGTAGGTTTAGGGGCATAAAAAAGAAAAAAGAGGCTAGCGACTCCAACAATGAAGGCGGTAATTAAACTTAAGGATAGAAGAAGGCGTTTTGTAGTCATGAAAGAATACCTGCCGTTACCCCGGCAAAAACCCATTGGCTTGAAGCGACCATAATTTTTGATACTGTCCAGGCGCGATAATCAGTTGATCGTGGGTCCCATCCTGCACAATTTTGCCTTGATCAAACACCAGCAGCCGATCCATGCTAGACAGCGTCGACAACCGATGCGCGATCACAATGGTCGTGCGGTTTTGCATAAGGTCGTGGAGGCTGGATTGAATATGCGCTTCGGTGACGGAATCCAGAGAAGACGTGGCTTCATCCAGAATCAAAATAGGGGAGTTTTTCAAAATAGCCCGCGCAATGGCAATGCGCTGGCGTTGTCCCCCCGAGAGCTTAATGCCACGTTCCCCGACCAAGGCCTCGTATTGCCCTGGGATTTTGAGAATGAAGTCATGGCAATGGGCTTGTTTAGCAGCGGCAATAACATACTCATCGCTGGCATCCAGTCGTCCATAGCGGATATTTTCCAATAAACTGCGATGGAAAAGAGAGGTGTCTTGCGGGATCATCGAAATTTGTTCATGGAGCGAGGTTTGCGTGACGCGAGAAATATCTTGGCCATCAATCAGAATTTGACCAGACTGCACCTCAAAAAATCGCAAAATTAAGTTTACAAAGGTCGATTTCCCGGACCCTGAAAACCCAACCAAGCCTACTTTAGACCCCCCGGCAATGGTCAGATCTAGCCCCTCAAAAACGCCCACATTCCCGTAACTAAAGCCTACGCCTTGGAATTGGATTTGGCCCTGCTGGGCCTGCAGCCTTGTGGCATCAACGTGGTCTTCGATCTCATGAGGTTGCGTAATAATGGTCAGCGCTTGCTTGCAGGTGCCAATTTCTTGAGAAAACTGTACAAATTGGTTGGTGACGCCCCATAACATATCCAATATGCGATGAGTGAGGGTCAAGATCAACACAAAATCCCCGGCGGTAATCAGGGCTTCCGACTTGGCCCAAATGAGGGCCCAGATCATAAACGCCAACATCGTCGTGATACAAAGCACGAGTGCCAACCGTGCAAAGATCAAATAGCGCTGCATGCGCCGATCTTTGGCGACGACATCATTGATATAGCGTCCCAAATAACGATTTTCAAACTCATGACGGGCAAAGAGGCGTACGTTCATCATATTGGTGATGCTATCGACCACCTTTCCCACCGTGGTACTCCGGGCCTCGGAGTAAGCGCTCGCCAAGGGCTGACAGTACTGGGCGAGGGTCCATGAGAGGCTAATAAACACGACCGAAAAAACGCCAAATATTAAGGCAAAGAGCGGATGAACGCGCGACATCGCAAAGATGGCAACGCTGATGCTTAGCACCGGATCCACGCAACAGCTCATAAACATCTGCAAAATTTCAGAGACCCCGCGTACCATGTCCGACACTTTGTTGGATAATGCGCCTGCAAATTGATTCTGAAAATAGGAGTGGGAATGGCCTTCCAGTTGCACAAACATGGCATGTTGGACATCGCGTTTGAGGTTGGGGAGCAGGCGCAGCATGAGAAAATTGTAAAAGCGGAACAGAAGGCCTAGTCCGAGAGACAATGCGACGTACCCAATGGCCGGCCATTTAAGGGCGGCAAAGAGTCCGGGCGTGGCCACATGAGAAATCGAGATCCGATCCACCAAAATTTTAAGGGTGAAGGGCAATAGAATGCTATGGACCCCGTATAATAGGCTAACCAAAACCATCCCAGCCAGATACCAGGTGTAGGGCTTCAAAAAGCGAAAAAAGAGGGCGGGCAATGTTCGGGGGAGTGTGCTAAACTGTCTCATAAATCGAAATTACCACGCATTTACACGCATGTCAACGAACCCTTTTGAATCTGGAAATACCCTCACTATTAAGGTGAAACCCAAGTCTCGAGAAGATGAGATCCACTTTGACACGGATCCAATACTCGTAGAGGTTCGTGCGCCTGCCCATAATAATTTGGCCAACAAAGCGGTCATTCGCCTCTTTAAGGAGGCCCTGCGTCTCCGTGTTGAAATTATTCACGGTCACACCTGCCCGATTAAGAAGATTAAAATTCTTTAAGACTAGACACCACGCAAATAAGTGGTATATTGAGGCCATGATCGCCCTAATCGACTGTAATAGTTTTTTTGTGTCCTGCGAGCAGGTGGCACACCCAGAATTGAAAAATAAGCCGGTGGTTGTGTTTTCCAATAATAATGGGTGCATTATTTCTCGTTCTAACGAGGCGAAGGCGCTCGGGGTTAAAATGGGGGAGGCGGTCTTTAAATATAAGCACCTTTTCGAGACGGGGAAGGTCATTGGCTGTTCTCCGAGTTTTTCTCTCTATCAAAAGATTTCCAAACAAGTGGTCCAGGCGTTGCGGGGTTTTTCGCCCTGGGTGGAGCCCTACTCCATTGATGAAAGCTTTGTCCGATTTGGGGGTACAGATCAGGCGAGTGTCTTAGGGCCTGGCATGAGGCAGGCGGTTTTGACGCAAACTGGGATTCCGGTGAGTATTGGATTTGGGGCCACCAAAACATTGGCAAAATTGGCCAGCGATAAAGCCAAGGCCATGCCTGGAAATATCATGGATTTAGGGAGCTATGCGTTGTCGCGTGTCCTCAATACCATTCCAGTGGAGGAGGTCTGGGGCATTGGGTATCGCACAACCAGATGGCTGCACCGTCATGGGATAGAAACAGCCGGTGCGTTTCGGGATGCCGATCCGCACTGGATTCGTAAAAAAATGGGAATTGGCGGGGGTCGGATTCAGCGTGAGCTCAATGGCCAACTCTGCTTTCCAGTGGGAATTTCCGTACAAATGCCCAGCTTTTATGCCCAAGAGGCCGCGCAAAAATCGCTCCTCCATTCCCGCTCTTTTCCCGAGCGGATCACCTCGATTCCCGGGCTTCAAACTGCGCTGGCCGAAAACATTAAATCGGCCTGTGCCAAGCTCCGGCGTGCCAATCTTTGTGCCTCTGAAATGGGTTTTTTTATCAAAACCAGCCGCTTTGATTCTCATTATGATTCGGATGCCTGGACCTACCGTTTTCCCCAGGCGACTAATAATGAAAACGAGGTGCTGCGGGTGATGAAGAGCAAGCTCCCAACGCTCTTTAAGTCTGGATATCGATATGCCAAGTCTGGGGTCTATTTTAATGGTTTAATTCCCGATTCCGCGGTCCAACTTTCCTTCTTTGTAAATCCTAGAGAGGAGAAAGAGCGCGCATTGCTGGGCACGCTCGACCATATCCGTCAAAGATGGGGGCGGCAGAGCATTATTCGAGGGTCTTCGTTGACAAGCGTGTGAATGCGTGGTATCCTGGGCGTATGAATAAACCATTAACCCGGCTACAGAAAAAAGTCTTTGATTTTATTTGCGAATTTGCGCAAGAAGAGGGATTCCCTCCTTCCTATCAAGACATTGCTCAGAAATTTGAGTTCTCATCGGATGGAACGGTGCGAACCTATCTGGAGCATCTTGAAAATAAGGGGTACATCCAACGGCTAGGTAAAGCGAGAGGGCTGAAAATCCTCAAATTTTCGATCAAGAATGCGATTCCAATTCTAGGGAAAGTGGCAGCGGGCGGGCTTCAGGCGGCGCTGGAGGATCCCTCCGGAACGATTGAAGATACCTTGCCTGAGCTGAAGTCTAAAGAAGGTCGATTTGCGTTGCGCGTCAACGGGGATAGCATGAAAAATGCGGGCATTCTCAGTGGAGATCTGGCGATCATCCAAATGGGCGCTCCGGTGACGAATGGCCAGATTGCGGTGGTCATTTACGAAGAAGAAGCCACATTAAAACGAATCTATTTCGAAAAGGACCAAGTCCGACTCCAGCCGGAGAACGACGACTATGCACCGATTATCATTGAGAGAAGGGACTTTGAGAAGGCCGTATGTGGCCGATATATTGCGCTAATTCGAAAGGCGTAGCGGTGCCCATATAGAGGTGATGAAAAATATTGTGTTGACAATGCCTACTCTCCTCGCTAAAATCTCATCCCTGGTTCAAAACAGATCTTTGAAAATTGAATAACAAGTCTAGCTTTAATAAAGCAAGTGCGAGTTTTTTTGTTAATAGTAAATTCAATTAAAAATTGAGCTAATCAAATGAGAGTTTGATCCTGGCTCAGGATTAACGCTGGCGGTGTGCCTAACACATGCAAGTCGAACGGATTTTTTTAAGGAGCTTGCTCCTTAAAAAAATTAGTGGCAAACGGGTGAGTAATACATAAGTAACCTGCCTCTTTGTCTGGGATAACTTTCCGAAAGGAGAGCTAATACCGGATATTATCACTGCCGAAAGGTGTGTGATGAAAGATTTATCGCGAAGAGAGGGGCTTATGTCTGATTAGCTAGTTGGTGGGGTAATGGCCTACCAAGGCGATGATCAGTAGCTGGTCTGAGAGGACGAACAGCCACACTGGAACTGAGACACGGTCCAGACTCCTACGGGAGGCAGCAGTGGGGAATATTGCGCAATGGGCGAAAGCCTGACGCAGCGACACCGCGTGAGTGAAGAAGTCTTTCGGGATGTAAAACTCTGTCAGGAGGGAAGATTATGACGGTACCTCCAAAGGAAGCCCCGGCTAACTACGTGCCAGCAGCCGCGGTAATACGTAGGGGGCGAGCGTTATCCGGATTCACTGGGCATAAAGCGCGCGTAGGCGGTTTTCTAAGTCGGATGTGAAATGTCTCAGCTCAACTGAGGCCTGCATTCGAAACTGGATTACTAGAGGTCAGGAGAGGAAAGCGGAACTCACGGTGTAGCGGTGAAATGCGTAGATATCGTGAGGAACATCAGTTGCGAAGGCGGCTTTCTGGACTGATTCTGACGCTAAGGCGCGAAAGCGTGGGGAGCAAACGGGATTAGATACCCCGGTAGTCCACGCCGTAAACGGTGTACACTAGGTGTAGGAGGTATCGACCCCTTCTGTGCCACAGATAATTCGTTAAGTGTACCGCCTGGGAAGTACGACCGCAAGGTTAAAACTCAAAGGAATTGACGGGGGCCCGCACAAGCAGTGGATCATGTGGTTTAATTCGACGATACGCGAAGAACCTTACCAGGGCTTGACATGTAGAGAATTTCTTGGAAACTTGAAAGTGCCCGCAAGGGAGCTCTAACACAGGTGGTGCATGGCTGTCGTCAGCTCGTGTCGTGAGATGTTGGGTTAAGTCCCGCAACGAGCGCAACCCCTGTCCCGTGTTGCCAGCACTAACGGTGGGAACTCACGGGAGACTGCCTATGGAAAGTAGGAGGAAGGTAGGGATGACGTCAAGTCATCATGCCCCTTACGCCCTGGGCTACACACATGATACAATGGCCGGTACAAAGGGTCGCTAAGCCGCGAGGCTATGCCAATCTCATAAAACCGGCCTCAGTTCAGATTGTAGTCTGCAACTCGACTACATGAAGTTGGAATTGCTAGTAAACGCAGATCAGCTACGCTGCGTTGAATACGTTCCCGGGCCTTGTACACACCGCCCGTCACACCATGAAAGTTAGAAATGCCCGAAGCCAATAGTCTAACCGCAAGGAGGACATTGTCTAAGGTAGAGCTAGCGATTGGGGTGAAGTCGTAACAAGGTAGCCGTACCGGAAGGTGTGGCTGGATCACCTCCTTTCTAAGGAGCTATTTCTGGACATAATTGCCAGAACTAGGTCGATAACGCCTTGCTCATTATCTCAGTCTAGACTTGTTATTCAATTTTCAATCCCAAACAAAGCATCCCCAATCATACATAAATGAACGTGGTATAAAGATGACAGTCCTCCCGAAATTTAGCACGGAACGTCTTCATATTCAGCACCTGGGCGCCTGTGATGCGGAAGTAGTCTTAAGTTATTATTTGCGTAACCGCGAATTCCTCACCCCATTCTATCCCCGATTTACGCCTGAGTTTTTCACGATGCATCATTGGGACGCACAGATCAAGCGTTCTATACAGGAATTTCAACAAGAAAGTGCAGTTCGGTTTGTCTTTTTTGCCAAAGATACGCTGGAGGCTCTCGGGACGGCCAACTTAACTCAAATCTTCCGAGGGCCCTTTCAGGCCAGTTTTTTGGGGTTTGCAGTGAGTGCAAAGCATGAGGGTAGGGGATTGATGCATGAAGGGCTCCACGCCGTCATTCGCTATGCGTTTGAAGAGCTCAATTTGCACCGCATTATGGCCACCCATTTAACGGAAAACACGAGGAGCGCCAGGCTATTAGAACGCTTGGGATTTGAGGCTGAAGGGGTCGCTAAAAAGTATTTGTTTATTAACGGGGAATGGCGTGATCATGTGCTGCGCAGCCTCACAAATGAACTTTGGACAATCCAGTAGATTTCCGCTAGAATAGCTAGGCTTTTCTGTTATGGGCTATTAGCTCAGGTGGTTAGAGCGCACGCCTGATAAGCGTGAGGTCCGTGGTTCAACTCCACGATGGCCCACCATAACAACACCTGTGGGGGTGTAGCTCAATTGGTAGAGCGTCTGCCTTGCACGCAGAAGGTAGCAGGTTCGATCCCTGTCACCTCCACCAT
>JAHFCZ010000002.1:13394-45899 GCA_023249285.1 bacterium
GCAACTTGCCATTGTGAGGGCGTGGTTTTGGAACTAACTCTTCCGAATGGAATCGTTAATCCGCGTCGCTGTGATTGTTCTTTGTGTCGGCGCAAAGGAACGATTATGGCGTCTGTAGCCCTTTCAGGATTGCGAGTCATCAAGGGTCAAGAGCTGTTGACGATGTATCAATTTAATACCATGACCGCGAAGCATTTTTTCTGCTCAAAATGTGGAATCTATACCCACCATCAGCGTCGGTCGAATCCCGAGGAATATGGGTTTAACGTAGGGTGTTTGGTGGGCGTGAACCCCTTTGAGATTGAACAAGTTCCGACCAATGACGGAGTCCACCATCCGGCCGACTCATAATGGACGGAATAACCCTTTCTCTTTTCTTTTATCATAACGCAATTTAAAAAATTAAAAAAAGCCAAATCGACCAGTTTGCCAGCCAAGGTTGACCTTCGAAAATGGTGTTCGCCGATCGAAGATCAGAGAAGCTAGGGATCTTGTACATATATTTACGATCAAGTACGCAGTGGATTATACTAGACCCCATGAAAATCGCACTTATTAGTGCCGAATGGCACGCCGAATTAGTCCAAATGGCCGTGAATGCTTGTGCGGAAGCACTAGGTGTTGCGGGTTATACCGATTGACCCATTGGAAGCCTCAAGCTTCTTTAGCGGGCATTCAACTTAGCCTCATTCCTACCTGAAAAAAAAAGACCGGACAGTAGTGAATATTATTATAAAATATAAATCATACATTTACTGTGGAATAGTTATCGGAATAGTATGGGGTGGATGTTGGGTATGGAGTAGCCAATCTCGGTCATCTGCAGAAAAAATCGTATTTTCAAATAGTGCACATCCGCAGGTGCAGCGTCAGGTCTTAGCTTGGGTGAAATCTCAATATAAAGCGCCAGAAACACAATTGTCCGATATATTTATTTTTAGGGCACATTTAAACTCTGACAAAAGTCTGGATGTGATAGCCTCTATTCATAGCACTTATTTTTCTGGCTCTCATGGCAATCTGATATTATTTTTTATAGTGGATTCCAGGGGGAATTTTCAGCAAGTTCTAACGATAACGGCCTATCCGGGGGTCCTCCTTTTGCCAGCCACCCATCATGGCTACCGAGATATTGCTTTTTTGCAGTTTGAAACAATAGGCGGGTATCATCAGGAGGGGCGACATATTTGGGCTTTTACTGGGAAAGTATACCGTTATGTGGGAAGATTTCCATTGCAAACAAAGGATTGGGAGGTTTTGAATGATGAGGAATAGCTACGATAATTTTTTTGAGGCTTTAGGGATGCGGGAATCAAGTGGAAATTATGCGGCTATCCAAGCTAAATACCATTATTTGGGAAAATACCAAATGGGTGAAGGGGCCCTAATTGATACGGGTTATTACACGGATGATGGCAAAAAGAATAACAACAAATTTTTGGATCAATTTTGGACAGGTAAAGATGGCGTATACAGTCAGAAAGAATTCTTGAAAAACCATTTGGCACAGGAAAATGCTGTGCGAGAGTATGCATATCTTCATTGGGTAGAAATTAAAAATAAGAATCTAGATCTGTACATAGGAAGGATTGTTCATGGGCACTTATTAACGATATCTGGGATGCTTGCCGGAGCACATATTTTGGGCGTGGGAGGACTCGAGGCTTTTATTAAGCATGGTGTCGTTAGGGAAGATGGAAATCAAGTTCGGATTGTAGCCTATATCGACCAATTTGCAGGATATAAAACCCCATTTCAAGCTCGAAAAAAACTAACAGGGATCAAAAGGAATAAGCACAAAGTAACGATAAGTTATCAAATTGATCAGGTAGAATGGGTTTCAAAAGAGGAGGCAATTCAGATGGTCCGGTCTAAAGCATTAGACGGAGTGATTGTTGCAAATCGGAAGGGGACGGTATTTTTGCGGACGAGGCCGGATAATCTGACGGACAATAATTTGGTGGGATGAAACGGCGATCGGTGGAAATCTACGCGGAGTCGATTTTGTATATTTTTCTATTTTGGGTGATACCGACCTCTTTGAATAAAGTGCCATCAATAAAATGCGCTGCCGTAAAATCATCTAACGCGATTCCTGGTTTGGCTTGGCCGGTGGCGACAAAGTGTCGATAAGCCTCCGGGCGTTCCACTTCTGAATCAAAATGAGGGCAGGCACTTCCGGGGAGAAACCCAAGGCCTTCAATGACCCCAATGGGCCATACCGAATCGGTAATCGCTTGATCAAACCAACAAATAGCCCCGGCGCTGACGCCGGCTAAGATAATCCCGTTGTCGTAAGCCTCCCTGAGGACTTGGTCAAGGCCCCAGGCTTTCCACAACGCTAGCATGCTCTTTGTGTTTCCTCCCCCCACGTAGATGATATCTTGGGCCAACAGTTGTGTTTTCCAGGTCTCTTCGACTCGCCCAAAGAGCGATACCCACGAAGGTTGGGCTCCCAATTGTATAAACGATTCTAAAAATTTGATGATATAAGTGGGCGATTCATTACTTGCCTGAGGTAAAAAACACACTTTGGGATGAGGAGATTGGCTTTGAGAGACAATGTACCGTTCTAAGGTGAGATCATTTCCATGATGTGAAAATCCGCCGCCGCCAATACTAATAATTTGTTTCATTGAGGATCACTGCCCTTACTATTTCGTTTCTACTCGATTATACTAGAGCCCATCAAAATTGCACTTATTTCTGAATTGCGATCACAAAAAATGTCTCTTAATACGCAAATTGCAATTGCCGCATTTCTTGGGATCGGGATGGGGGTCTTGGCCCAATTGGGTTGGATTCCAAGCCCAGAGACACTTGGATTTATCGCCAAAATTTTGGGCGTTGTGTTCACGTCCGGGCTGAAACTAGTCCTAATGCCCCTCATCTTTTTTACCCTGGCGTCCAGCATTCTTCATTTGCGTCAGCACCGTCATGGCATGCGTCGGGTCTGGCAATGGACCCTCGGTTACTTTGGGGTCTCGGTCATCATTGCGGCGATCACGGGGCTTTGCTTTGTGCATCTGTTTAAACCAGGCGTTGGTGTACATTTAAATTGGCTCACCGCGACGGGGCCCACGATCGTCCAAATGGACCCCCAAAAAGTGAGCTTGGATTTCATTAAAAATGCGCTTCAAAACCCGGTTGCGGCATTAGCCAATCAAAATGTCTTTGCCATTGTGGTGTTTGCCATTGTGGTGGGGGTAGGCTTGCTCAAATTGGGAAAAAAAACAGAATACGCAGCTCAGCTTTTGGAAGAATGGGCCCAGCTCATGCACTGGTGTGTACAAGTCATGATGCGCGTGGCCCCCTTGGGGGTGTTTGGCCTGCTCTATCAATTAGCAGCTACTCAAAACATGGCTTTATTCCAGCAAGTGGGGCTCTTTATTGTGGTGGTCTTTGGCGGCACACTTTGGCATGGGTTTATCAATACCCCTTTTATTTTGTGGATATTAACACGAAAGAATCCCTACAAAGTCCTCTGGCAGGCCCAGCAACCCTTGATTACCGCATTTTCTACCGCCTCGAGTTCAGCAACCTTGCCGGTTACGATGGAGACTGTGCAGACTAAATTAGGGGTCGATCCCAGTATTGGGGCCTTTGTGACCTCATTGGGCGCAACTGTCAATATGGATGGAACGGCACTCTATGAAGCCATGGCCGCCTTATTTGTCGCAAATTTACTGGGGGTGCACTTGTCACTGATCCAACAAGTGGTCGTAGTCATTGTGTCTTGCTTGGCCTCAATTGGGGCCCCAGGAATACCAAGTGCGGGGATGGTGACCATGATGATGGTGCTTCAAGCGGTGGGATTGCCAGGAGAGGCCGTGGCGATTTTATTGCCCATCGATCGCTTACTCGACACCGTTCGGACCATGGTGAATGTCGAAGGGGATATCGTGGGCGCAGTAATCGTGCAGTCCAAATGCGAGGATTAGTAATGCACTTCCATGTCTTTTGGTTCAAATCTTGCAAATGATTGGGTGCATTGGATCTGATGGGGCCACCGAAACTCAACTGCTTTGGCGCTTGGGTTATAAATTGCGGTATACACTGTTCCAAAATTGGGGTCTTCGTTAGTATTCCAAAGCGGTGCATATTGGAAGGCTGTAATGAAGGATTCCAGTGTAGTGTTGGGGTCTGAAAGTTGGGTGATAAGGGTGTGTTCACGCTCATAGGATTTCGAAAACGTGGCATAATTGTTCAGTGAGAACCCCCCTTGATGATTCACTGCAAAAGGCTTGTGACTGATCTCCGGAGGGGACGAAGGAGAAATTTCAATCGTGCTGACATGAAATTGTGCATCCATAAATGTGATGTTGTAAGCCATATGGGATGGAATGCGACAGAGGGTGTCTGTGGCTTCCTGAGTGGTTTTACAAAATTCTAAAATATAGCGCAAAATGAGGGGAATCCCAAACCCTTTTCCCACTTCATTTTTTCCTCCGAATGAGAGAGAGACAATGAGACCATGTTCATTCATCCCATCCAAGACGCCCCACAAACAATCGATGGAGGCGATCACCTGGGTACTATGCCATTTACTTTTTAGGATGAGGCCCTCGCACCGTGAGGGCGTATAATCATAGTTTCGAATGAGAACCGGGGAATATCGGGTCCATACCGCTTGTGAGCAGGCAGAGACATAGGGTGTTGGGCAATAAAGACTGAGTAATCGTGCAGTAAGATCGTCACCTCCGGCCAAATTGACCAGGTGTTCCCATATCGGAATCAGCTCTGGCATATGGCGACGTAACATGCGTTCACATTGGAGGTAATTCGGCCGGTTAAGCTCTCCTTCTTTCAGGAACCATTTCCGGTAAGCTGAGCAGGATTCTTCGTAGTGGGCTTGCCATTTTTGGCTGGGGAATAGTTCTTCCACAAATGAGAAAGACTTGCTGATCATTAATCCCCTTTGAGTATACTTCCTGGGGTTTGATACCGGTCTACAAGTGCGGTTTCTTCTTCCGTTAATTCTCTAAAAACAAAAGCATGCTTGACCGCTGTAATCCACATTTTTGCAGCTTTGGTGAGCTTGTAGGTGGGGCTTAGAAGGGTGCCATTAATAAACACAATGCCGAGATCAGCACCTTTATAGACATACTCTCCAGTGTTCATAATGCGAAAGAGAAAGATCTCATCTGGATTTTTAGCGTGAAGACGGTTGGAGGTGAGCTTTTTGAGGATCAGATTTCCTTTGGGATCCAGTGTATAGATTCCGGTCGCAGGTGCTGAAACGAGAATGCGAAGGTCAGGGGCAGTATATTTTAAAATGAGTTGCCCAGTTTGTCCCTTGGCGCCTTCTCGTACCACACGATCATTGAAAGTTTTGGCGGAAAGCTGAATAGGGGTTTGGGTCCATTCCATGAGATGAAAGAAAAACAGCGGCACGGTCTCTTGGGCAAAAGGAGAGAGATTTGTCATCGCAGAAATCCCGCTCAGACGTGGATTGACCTCTCCCAGATACAAGGTATTAGAGTCTTGGTCCAGTAAAAAATCAACCTCAAAATATCCCCGATAGCCACTTTTATAGAGAGCCTTCCCTAGTTTTTCAGCCATCACCCTAGCTTGTTGCCGGATGTCGGGGGAGAACGCTTCGAGAGTAAGATCATTGCCACACCAGCCCCCTTTAAATGGGGTAAGTTCAGGGATCCCGATGAGTTCTCTCATCAAGGGGCCAATATAGACGCCAGACGCAGTGGCACAGGCCTCCATCGCGGTACTGAGGCATCGAATCTTTTTCATAACCTTTACCTGATCTTCGGTTTCGATATCCTGAGCATGTTGCCTATATTGGGCTTCATTTTCAACAAAAAAAGTGGTTTTACCGGAGTCCCCATAGGCAGACTGGATCACCAAGCTTTGGCCAAGGTTATGTCGTTTGGCCAATTGTGTCAGCATGCGATAGGATCGTACTTTAGCGATTACGTGTGGGACACTTTGAACACCAACTTTAGTGGCCAGTTGGGTGATATCAAGCTTATTGTCATGCTTTGTCCGGTCTTCATGAGAAGGGAATAAGATTTCCATTTGAAGGTCTTTGACGACTTCTTCAATAGTGGGGTCAAAGAATAAAAATAACACCTTGCTCGCGGGATCTTGAGAGGATAGGGGTTTTCGATCTCGCTTAATTTTCTCGATGACGCGTTTGTGGGAGAGAAGATAGTAATTGATTTCTTCTAAATGATTGAATACTGGGGTGAGGGTACGCGGCGGGATATAGACTTTCGGATGCCGTTTATCAAACGTATCGATATAAGAGATAAATTGAAATTGCCCAATCAGGTTTTCCATTCCTAAGAGATTGAAAGGCGTGGGGCTCACAAAATAGAGGGGAATGGTATTGGATTTCCACAATTCACGTAGGCGTAAGAAGTGGTTTAACATAAGTTTTCAATGTAGGCTTCCTTAAATACCTTTAACCCGAGTTGGGCGTTGTACCCATGGATTTCCTTGTTTTGGATGGATTGGAGATAAAGTAAAATGTCATAGGTAATGTGTTGCCCAGGAATTAACATCGGGACCCCAGGGGGATAGGGGGTCACAAACCCTGCTGAAACCCATTTTTTTCCACTTTGGACTTCGTTAAGTAAGGTGTCGTCGAGTGGGACATGCGTGATGATATCCTGCTCTACAGCCATATAGTAGGAGTGCCGTAATGTCTGGAGATTGGGGTGAAATTGTTTCAATGTGGGGAGTGAAATTTGGGCTTCTTCTTGTGCGTTTGGAATCTGGACATTCTCTTGAAGCCGCTGGGCAATATCATGCAAAACCCTTAAGACGTGGTCAATACTTTCTTGGGTTGACCCGATATTGATGATAAAAAGGGCGGTATAACGTGAAGTTTTGTTGATCTGAATATCATAACGATTGATTAAGAGCTCGCGAAAGTTGCCCCCAAGCATCCCTGTTTTTCGGATATCTAAGGTAATTCTGGTGGGGTCTACACTGAGCTCGGTTTGATACCCGATAGGAACCAAGTGGCGACTCTCTAAGACTGTAAAAAAGCAAGACAAAAGGGGAGAGTTGGTAATCTGCTCTCTTAAATACAAGGCGAGAGATCGCATTTTTTTAACCCGTTCGTATCCTTCTAAAGACGCTTGCCGACGCCCAACATCTAAAGAGGCTAGGATTTGATAATTCGGGGACGTTGTAGAATGGATGCGGTAAGCTTCCAAGAAGCGATCTTGATTAATAGAATGATCCCAAATGTGGATCATCGACGCCTGCCGGAATGCGGTCAAGGTCTTATGGGTGGACTGGGTGACATAAACCCGTACTTTGACTTGGTCTGGGTCTGGGTATAGGGCCTCCGTCTCCCATATTTCAGGGGTTTGTTCTGCACGTTTGGAGAAATCTTCGGCCCATGTTTGGTAGGTTTGTTTATAGTGAGGATCTAAAAATCTTTTTTCTAATAGTTTGGCAACTGACATTCCGGAACGATGTCGATAGCTTGGGCTGAAATGGGCAAATGCAAACCAGGCCTCATCAAATAAAAAGAGAAGATCAGGTTTGATCGCCAAGATATCCATCATATAGCGGTCAATGTTATAGATTAGTCCGTCGAAGGTAGAGTTGGTTAAGACAATTTGTTTGACCAAATGGAGCTGTCCGCGTGCTTTGTAGTCCAAAAGCCTTTTTTTAATTTCTCGAAGACTGGCTCCACCATAAAGATCGTATTGATCTAAGGTGTAGGGCATAATGAACTCTGGTGTAGCCCCCGCTAACATAACGGCATAAAAAACTGATTTGTGGCAGTCTGAAGCAATCAGGACAATATCGGAGGGACTTAAAGTCGCTTGAAGAACAATTTTGTTGGCAGTGGAAGTGCCGTTGGTGACAAAATAAGTGAGATGAGACCCGAATGTTTTGGCCGCTTCATTCTGGGCTTGCTTAATGGGGCCTTTAGGATCCAACAGGGAATCCAAGCCACCTTGTGTGGAGGAGGTCTCTGCTAAAAAGATATTAGGGCCATAGAAGGTAATAAAATCAGAGACCCAGGGGGAATTCTGAAGTGATTGCCCCCGAGAAATAGGCAGGGCATGAAAAACCCCTTTAGGACGTCGACTGTAGGCTTGAAGGGCATGGAAAAAGGGGGTTGAAAATCGGTTCCGTATACTATTTAAGATATAATAGTGAAGGTCAGGGAAGGGCTGAGCCTGGGATAAAATACGTCTGAAACGACCTTGGTAAACAGGATCTACTTCGTTGGGAAGATGCTCGGAAATTAAAAATAAATCCAGCTCTGGCCTCAAATATCCGATGGCCTCTGTCAGTCCTAAAAGGGGATGGGCTAGAAGGCCTTGAAGGATGGTTGTTTCGCCTTTAAATAAGGAGTTCAGATCGGTGGTTGGGGGCTTGAGGCCCTCGAGCAGAACAACGGATTGGAGGGTGGGATTGGATAAGAGAGCCCTGAAGGCGTCCTCAATCGTTTCCACAAACACCAGATCGTATAAAAACTCATCTCGATCAGACTTAAGGTCTGCCAGAGAGTCGCGATAAAGGAATTCGTAGGCAGTAGCCAGAGGGTGCACAACAAGAACCTCAAAGTAAGGTTTCTGAGGGGAGGGTTCAAAAGGCGGAATGCCACCTTCTAAAAAGGTATGCTCTTGAAGGTGTGGTTTGTCTAGGGTAGAGAGGTTGGAAAAGTAAGGTAAAAAAAACCGTGTTCGGTATCGGTTTTCTTCTAGGGTAATCACGACATTTTCTACTAAATGGGAGAGGAGGTGCAGCCTGTTTTCGTTATAGTAAAAGTGGATCTTTTGAAGGACTTCTATTCCGGGGTAGGCCCAGAATCTTTCGATAGATTCTAAGGCTTGTATGTGGTCTAAAACTCTCGAAAGACCAGGGGCCTCCTTATGGAGGAGACCCCTGAGATCTTGCCAGTGGGCATATCGTTGATTCTGAAGATCGAAAGCTTGCACCAAAACTTACTTCTTTTGTTTTTCGATTAAGGCAATATATTCATAGGCTAAGGCATTTGAAGGGTCTAGGGTCAAAATTTCATTGAACACCTTCTTAGACGCAGCATAGTCTCCATTTGCATATTTGAGAATCCCAAATTCAGCCAAGTAGGACAAATCAACGGGATAATACTTCAGCATTTTGGCGACCACTTTTTCGGCAAAATCAAACTTCTTCTGCATTCTCAACGCAAACGCGAGTCGAAGGTTGCCAAGGTAGTTAAAGTTATCCATTTTGACCAACAGACTACCTTCTGATTCCACGCCTTTATAGTTTCCTTGTGCCAATAAAACCATAATTTTACCTAGCTTGGCATCTACGGCCATCGGTGATGCTGCAATGGCTTTATTGTAGTAGTCGATCGATTCATTGAATTGCTGAGATAGGTAGTGGAGGTACCCTTTTCTGAGGTTGACCACATACCCCTTTGGGTCGTTCTTCAAAGCGGGCTCAAGCGCCTTAATGGCATCAAGATAATACCCGTTATATTCCAATTGATAGGACGATGTGAACGCCTTGGTCACTTCAGCCTGTGAGATTCCAAACACAGAAGTAGTGACTCCCAACAATACAGTAAGCAAAATAGCCGGTACACGCATAGCTATAAACCCTTTCTTTCATTAACTATAAAAATTGAAAAATTGCTTCCATTATACACAAGTTTTTAAAAATGATAAGTGACCAAGGCTGAGATTTTGGTATAAGATGATTTTGGCGCATCGATAGGGGTGAGATTTTGAACCTGGTAACTAGAGGAAAAGCTAAGTTGACCTAGGGCATAGGCAGCAGATAGCGTGTACCCATCCTGGAGCTTATCGCTGGAATTAAAGACGACAAATCCGCCTTTATACACACCGTAACGAGCTTCTCCGATGGTATATTCTGCACCTAAGGTGAGTGGCCCGAGGTGATAATCCATGCCAACCTCTTCATTGATCAGGGTCTGTCTAGAGGAGGTGAGGATCCCATTCACCCGACCGGTTGCTTCGCACCAACCTGGAAGAAAAGGCGGGGATAGATAATACTTTAAGTAAGGGGAGCCTTGATAGGCTGTGGTATTTGTAGAATCAGTGTAACGGGAATAAAAGACGTCGGCTCCCAGGGACCATAGCTTGTAGTAGCCATAGGCATCGTACTGATCATATTGGGCGCCGAGTATGCCTACCGTACCATTCCCGTCTCCACCAGTGGGTCGGATGGCGACTAGGCCTGCTTTGAATTTCATGGTAGGAAGGTAATAGGTCACAATGCCCAGATAATTTTGTTGAACGCTGCCACGACTCAGGGTCCCTAGAATTTGGTCGTACCCTAATTCAAGGCTATAACTACCTAATCCAAAAAAACCGTAGCCCCCAAAAATAGTGGTGTCTAGCTTCACCACCTTATCGGAGTAGGCTGTGGGGATAAAGTAAGGTGCTAAGTTGATAGTAATTGGATCTGCATACGATAGGGATGCACTTAACATGAGTCCCCCGATGATTCCCAGTATACCCAATGGGTTTTTGATGTTTACCATGATTATATTTTTCTCCTTAAGGTGTAATTTTGATAAGTGATCGCTTTGATCTGTAAAAAGGGATCCCAACTTACAGAAGTAGAAATGGACTTCGACAAACCTGGAACGTTAATCTCACCCTGGGTCTCCGTTGGAGAGACAAACCTGTAAGTCGCAGAGGCTATTGAAAGCGGTGGATAGAGGACAGCCCCTAACTCCATAACCCATTTGTGTATCCCCCTTAGAAAAAGCGCTGCGGGAAACTTTTCTTCCCAGGTCAATCCAGGGGTGTAGTGTAACGGCATGGTAGACACGCTTGCATAGAGGATCTGGAGGTATGGGTCTTCTCCTTCATACTCACAGATTACAAAATACCCTCCCTTCTTGCTAAACCGTAGCGTTGCCCTTGGGGTTTCCCAAAAAAAAGTCCCATCACTGGCACAAGATGTAGTTACGTGGATTTCCCCTATCTTCTCATTTTTTTTATAAATTTCAAATTCTATAGACTGGCCTAAGAGAAATGTGGTGAGTTGATCGTAATACGGCTCTGGAATGGTGCCATAGACCTGGGAGGCACTCTGAGGTAAACCATGGGTGTAAAAGACATTTTTTTCGACATAATTTTTGAATTGAAAGGGGAGAGTCGGAGAAATGCCTTGGGCTGCCCATTGGACCTGGATGTGTAGATGGGGTTGTGGGGAATACCCAGAATTTCCACAAAGTCCAATCACTGTGCCAGGAGAGACCCATTGCCCTTCTTGAAGGGCGATAGAATGTGCAAGAAAGTGTGACATTTCAACGGTATATCCTTCCTCATGGCGTATGAGGACACGATTTCCCCAATTTTCAGTTGTGTTCAGACTCCCAATGGGGTTGTCTGGGAGATGAGCGATGACTTGGGTTACTTGACCGTAGATAGGGGAAACAATGGGTTTTCTAAATGCATAGTACTGATCGAGGTACACGCCGTCTCCATAATAGGTCTTTCCGGCTTCATCTTGGATGACAAAATCATAGGCATATTGCCAGTCTCCTTTGTGGGTCCAGGGGCCATTAAAGGCCTGCCAGACGGTCCAGGGTTCCAAAAATGGAAGCCCAATCGTAATGTCGGATGTAAACCGAGCTTGGGTCAACCAAAAATGGGTGAGGGTTTTTTCTGGCGTTTCTTTGAAGGCGGTGACCCGGAGCTTGTGGTGTCGGGTTTTCAGGATGTAGGAGAGGGTCATCATCACGCTTACAAATGGGATCACAAAGAGGGGAAGCCCAAGAGGAGTGAGTGTCATGCTAGCCAGATGGATTAAGACGCCCGTCATCATCATCCCTGCCGCTGCAATCGCCAAGCTGTGTAAGGACGGGATGACATAGATCCCGCCTAGTCCCATGGCAACTAAGATGAAATTGTAGTTCGGCATCCCTTCAATAAAGGTCCCGGCACCGAATCCCAACAGGGCGAGAAAAGCAAGTATGCGAGAGTGTAGAAGCAAAAAGCAAAAGAGGCCTAAGCCGACGGCATCATAGGGGAGAAAAATAATGCTCCCCAAGGTTTTACAAAATGTACTGAAGGGTTCTGGCAGCAAGATCAGTGTCGCAAGGGGAGAGGTGTGTAAAATCTGTAAATGCTTGATTGTCGGCCAAATCATCCAAGAAACCACCATAAACGGCAGGGTAATGATCGTCAGATCCCATTTTTGGGCAAACCACCTGGAGAGGGCTAAGGTGACAATGAACGTTAAAAACCCAGCCGAGATCAAAATCAAGATACTGAAAAATTGGAGCTGGAAATTTGCACCGATAGCAAACCCGACTAAGAGGGGATTGTATCTAAAATAACCAAATTCCCAGAATTCAGCAGTCGCATCCAATAGTCGAGCTAACCCATAGGAAGCCCCTAGTACAACAAGTCCTGAAATCGGGATGGCAGGTGAAAATAGGCCTCCTAATCCTAAAATCCCAGCCCCGATCCACGCATTTTTCATGAAGAAAATCTCAGACGCACTTTCCAGGAGGCGTTTCAGATTTTCTACAGCATTTCGGGCGGTGAAGCCCCCAACCCTGGAGGGTTGATCCACAATATAATCGACGAGCCGCGTATCAGTGGCCATAAAAAAAGAAACCCAAACCGGGCATAGAAAACGTCCTTGAATACAAAACTAAGGTTTTAAGGTGATCCCCTTATTGTAACGCATTCCCAATGGAGGGGCTACCTTAAAAGAGTTCGTATTTGGCGAATCACTTGCTACACTGAAGTAACAATCCAGAAATAAAACCGTTAAAAGGAGGCTGTCATTGTGAAGAAGGAAAAGATTTTGTATTGGGTAGCAACCGTGCCAATATGCGCACTGATGGTGATGAGTGGCGTTATGTACCTTAGCAAAAGCCCGCAAGTGATGCAGGGGATTCAGGCCATCGGGATGCCGTACTTTTTTATTCAGTTCTTGGGTGTGGCCAAATTATTAGGGGCACTCGCCTTGGCCTATCCCCGATTTAAAAAGGTCACAGAATGGGCCTATGCAGGGTTCACTTTTACATTTCTAGGCGCAATGTGGACACATTATTCCACGGGCACATCCTTTGTGATGCCACTTGGGGTCCTGGTCGTGCTCGGAATTTCGTATAAGTTTAAAGACGAAGCTCGGGGATAGCTGAGCTGATGGGGGCTACTACACGACGTCTTGCGTAGCGGCCCCCAGTCCTGGCAAGAAATGCGTATTAATCACAGTGAGTAATGCAGGATTGGCTTGCACCTGTTCAGGATGCGTATCAATGTAGCCCTGTGTTGTCGCCGCCATAATGGGGTATGCCTTTTGCATATAAGGGGATAGTGAGGTGGTTTTATCCCCATGATCGGTAAGGGTATGGGGATCTCCCAAGGATACAACTGGCGCAGCCCAATTTGAGTGTCCGGTAAAAAAATGGACCGCGATACAGCCCAACCCAAAGAGATCTACTCGAGGTGACATATGCGGATGTCCGGCGGCATCAATCATCTCTAGTGTTTCGGTTGCGGTTTGGGAGATAATGGCCCGTAGCTCTGGCGTCAAAATAGAGGGGTGGGAGGCTGCATGACCCTCTAGAGTTTCGTGGAGTTTTGGAATCGAGGTGGCATCCATAAAAATTGCGAATATGTACCAAAAATACTCGCACTGACGAGAGGGTTTGGGTTTATTATGATCGTTGTGTCCAGGATAGTTTGCTGTCCAAGTCTTTGCCCAATGGTCATAACACTGAACTAATAACCGAGAGATTTCTGGTGCACGATAAAAGGGGCTAGAGGCAATCACCCCAGCGGGCATGCTCCCACCTCTTCGTCGCGCGAAGGAAAAATCACCTAAGCATGGGGAAAAATCTCCATTTTCTTGATACATCAAGACATTTTCGGGTTTCACATCGCGGTGAAAGATGTCTCTTTCATGCAAATAATTTAGTGCATTTTCTATGCCTCTTATGACTAACAAGACGTTTAGACGGACGATGCGTGCCGGATCATCCAAAAAGGAACTCAATGACCCCTTGGCAAGTGGCATCACATAATAGGGGGTATTCTCAACCTTCCCCTGCGCAACAAGCGTTACAATATTGGGATGGGAAAGACATTTCATTGCCGAAATTTCCCAATCTAAGCTGGATTCAGCACCTGCTTTTGCAAATTTAACGGCAGCCTCTAGATCGTCTTGTGTGTACTTGTATACATCCCCCTCTGAGCCTGCCCCAATTCTGCGGGCAAAAGTGAATGAGGTAGGGGTAGTTTCGCCATCAAGATACAGTGTCAGGGCAGGGAAACGCGGCAATCTAGCAGTAGTGGGGGTGGCAAGAGATTTGTACATAGCAAGGCTGGATATCCTAACACAGCTCGTCTTGAGTATCCCATCTAAACTTTTAAAGTTAAATCCGGCCTTGCCGTTGAAACGATTTTGACGAAATCCGGGGCGAGTACTACACTAAAGTTCATGAAAATAGCCTTGATTTACGCCAAATGGCATCTTGATCTGGTTCAGCAGGCTGTAGCGGCCTGTGAGACTGCGTTGAAAAAAGCGGGGTATGTAGACACCCAACTCCTTCGTTTTGAGGTTCCTGGGAGTCTTGAGATCCCGTTATTGGCCCAAAAATGTATCCAAACCGGCGACTATGTCGCGGTGATTGCGTTGGGATTAGTCGTGGATGGCGGGATCTACCATCATGAATTTGTGGCCCAAGCGGTACTAGATGGCTTTATGCGCGTCCAACTGGACACTGGAGTGCCCATCTTTTCCTGTGTGATGACCCCCCAACATTTTGACGAAGCAGAACCTGAGACAGTGGCATTTTTCAAGAATCACATGGTCATCAAGGGCGAAGAAGCAGCGAATGCCTGTCTGGAATTTCTCGCCGTCTCTAAATCGCTTTAATTCCTCACCTCAATTTCAGAGTCTCTCGGTCAAGATCTATGATTCTGTTTTAGCCGAGCCAGTTGAAGTAGTCTTGGACTTTGGTGGGACAAAGCGATCTTCGTGATGTCCAGTAATACCTATGTCATCAGCTAAAGCACGAGGGGCCATAATAGCAGTACACATTGAAGCAATGGAGATAACCGCGTATAAATCCGGTATGGTTTTAATGCCACAAAGGGCAAAAAGAATAGACGCATGCTCGTAATGTTGTCGACTTACAAGGCCCGCAACAGTAGGCTGTGCTAATCTAAAACGGATATCCCCATTTTCTAATGGAGTAGCTTGTACGCGAGTATCGTGAGATTCGAGTCCCGCCACATAGGCAGGGACATCCTCTCCGATGGCATTTACAACACCTAAACCACCATTTTTATCGCCTCCTTTTCGAGCTGTGCAACCTCGAATAACAGGATCCCGATAAGCATACTCAATCACCAAGGGGATTCGACGTTGCATTTCAGCCGCACAGACATGTTTTGTAGCCAATGCAGCACCGGGAAAAGCAACTGAACATGTCGTGACCCTTAGGCCGCCGTAATTACTTAAGATCCGAGTAAGTGTTTCGGCATTAGGGGCTACCATTTTTTGAAGGGGCACTGCCAACACGTGGGCCAGTCTAGTCAGATAATTAGCGCCCTGGGCTTGACAGACGTCTGCTGTTGCTTGAACCACGGCCATATAGCAGGCTGAAGGATCAGGCGGTGGCAAAATACGAACTTCAAGTTTTAAAGCACCCCCACCACGATTAAACATATTGACTAGTGCCGGATGGGTATTAACCTCATGAAGCAATGCTTGCTCTTGGGATAAGATGGCATCAGCGGTAGCTTGTATTTGTGTTTCGGAAATGCCAGTCTTAAAGACCAATTGAACTGTAGAATACATCAGTGATTTAGCGGGTGTAACTTCAAAGTGCCTACCCGCATTTCGGACGGCATCCACACAATATTTCATGCCTGCAGGAATAGATCCTTCAGGAAGTGAATGCGGAATCCCCAATAGTTTAGTTGTAGTTTGGGTCCCATTAGGCGTAACAAAGCAGACAGGTACATCCTCAATAAGGCAAATGGGCATTTTCCCCACCCCAATGACTAATTGGGTTTGAAATTTACCCTCTCCTCCAATGATGTCTAAAGAATTTGATGGCAGCCCATGTTTCAAAGTCAAATAATCGCGTCTTTGGGCCGGTGTCATGTCACGGTATTTTTGAGTGGTGATTTGCCCGGGAGTATCGGCTCCTGATGGCTGTACAGGTGCACTCCCAAAACCGCGAGCAAGCGGGCGTGCCAGTGTCTGAACTGTAAGGGGGGTGGGTGGTATAAGACGACAAAAACGTGCAGCAGTGGCGGGGAGACGGCCGGCCATAGGAAGCCCTCCAAAGTAAAAAGATTTCCTCCATTTTAGCCCGATTCGAATGTAAATCAATTCAATTTTATTGAATATGTTTACTTTTTAAGCAGTAAAGAACCGAATCATTTTCCCCAACGTTTGCCAATTGCGGGTGGTGCCGGAGGTCTGGAGCTTTTTCTCAATCACAGAATGGGTGAGCTTGGCCTTCCCTGCACCATGGCCATAGTAAAGATACAAGACGCCTTTGTGGGGCAGAATCTGTTCGGCCTCTGAACTCAACGCGACAAGCGTGGCAAGCGACTCGGGGGAGGGAACGCTTTTTAAAAAAGTGACATAGATCCGTGCGGAGTCCACATCGCCAATCGGCGGCGTGTCCGCCAACGCCACAACATCTTCCAAAGGACGAACCATCACCGTAACGGGAAAGCCAAAGGCCTTTTCGATAGCCGCTTCAAGCCCCTGTTCCAACCCCTGGAGATCCATTTGGGTACTTTCAAACCCTACATTACCACTTTGAATGAAGGTTTTAACGTTAGAATGCCCTAGTGACGTCACTACATCACGTAAGGCGGCCATTTTGATGATCCGATGGCCTCCTACATTAATCCCTCGTAAAAATGCGATATAGCTGATATTCATTGGGATAAACTTGGTGGAGCCAACAGGGATCGAACCTGCGACCTCTTGCATGCCATGCAAGCGCTCTACCAACTGAGCTATGGCCCCTAAAGGTGGAAAATAACGGCGCGTTTTTCGAACAACGAATCGAGTTGGTACTCTGCTCGAATAGCTTCGCTAATAATATGCACCATAATAGCGTTGGCGTCTAGTATCAACCAGCCACTTTCAGGGGTGCCGGATTGCTTGACGTGCGCGTAAAAATCATCCGAGGGTGTTTCTTTTAGAAAATCAGAGACGGTCCTATCCAATTCCCGCAGCAATGACTTGGCGTGAATCGGGTTTTGGACACTCATAACTACAATAAAATCTGTAATGACCGTGCTTTTTGGCTTGTAGACCCGGATATCCAGGGCTTTTTTCTGATCTGCATCGCTGACGACTTGCTTTAAAAGAGCATCAATGGGAGAGGGAGCTGACAAATTTAACGACCTATTCTTGCCCGTAAGAGGGGCCAATCTTTACCCAATACAATGGTAACATCCACTGTCTTTTCGGGCCTATCATAGACGATGATCCGGGAGGGGTCAACGGAAAGGAGCCTCGCTAAGGCTAGCACGCGCTCCACATTCCCCTTCCAATCTACCAACATCGTCTGACTGTAGGTGGTGCTGCCGGCATTCCCCGTATGCGCGACTTGGATGCCATGGGCTTCCAAAATTTTGGCCGTGTCTTCTGCGACACCGGCACGCCCATACCCGTTTAAAATCTCCGCTCTTAACCCCGTGCGTGCTGGGGTGGTTTCAGGTAAGTCATCTGAAAATCGATCGAGGCTTTCGGGTTTGCCCTCAACAGGGATGGCCGAGCCATGGTCAGCGCTAGGCGCAGAATCAGTTGCACTGCCCTCAAAGAAAGACGTCACCATTTGCGAGGCCTCCGGTTGCTTGAGGACCCAATAGCTGCCCCCATGAATCTCTTCGGGTTCACCGGGTAGGGTTTGGGTGTCAATGCGCCCATATTGGAGGGTGGACTGGAGTTGCGTGGCCAAGCCGACAAGCTCCGGGAGGCTCAGGTCCGTGTCGATATACCGGTACAGATCTCCAATGATCAGCGGTAATTTTAAGAAGGCTATCCCGGTTGAAAATTGCTGACGAACAGCCTGTATAAAACTTTGTTGACGCTCAATTCGGCCGATATCCCCAGCCGAATCGTGGCGGAAACGTAGAAATTGAAGGGCTTGATCGCCATTCAGCGTTTGCGTGCCCGGCTGCAAATCAATGTACAAGTGCCCGGCATGGTCCACGTAATGGAGCGGGTGTTGAATGGTGAGCCGAACCCCGCCCAAGCGATCCACAATTTTAGCCACCCCAGCCAGCCTCACCACCACACTGTGATGGATCGGGAATCCCAAAAGAGAAGACACCACTTCTTTGGCCAGCTTGGTCTTGCCGCGGGCATAGGCATGATTAATTTTGGTTTCCCCGGACCCTGGCACCATAAATCGGGTGTCGCGGGGGATCGAGAGGACCCCAATTTTGTGGCGATTTTGATCCACATGGATGACCATAATCGTATCGGAACGGGCGAGCTCGCCGGTGTCATCCAGTCCCAAGATCAAAATATTGTGACCGGTTAAAAAAGTTTTGGGAGAGATTTGAAGTAAAAATTGGGCTAAGATAGCCTCAGAGGCCATCCAAATCAGGGCCATAAATAAGGTCCAAACGCCCAAGAGGATTAGGATGATTTTCTGCCAGCGTTTGAAGCCGGACAACGTTATGAAACGAGGAAGGGCCATAATGCGTCGTGAACCTGCTTGAGCCGAGATTCAGGGAGGGTGCGAATATAGAATTCTCGGCATTTATACGTATCAGGATGAATCGTCCGATGGTCCCGGACCAAGAAAAAAAGCTTTAAAAAGGCCACCGCATAGGCACCCAGGTTTAAATCCTGATAGGCGAAATTTTCCACGATTTCGCGAGTAGGGAAAGACCGGCCAGGCTCAATATAGTCGGCCACAAAAAGGAGCTTGTCTAAGTCTCGCATCGCGGCGCGGCCAGTACTATGCCATTGCATGGCGCTCAAAACCGATCGGTTTTTAATCCCCCATTTTTGCTTGGCGATATAGGGCCCGACAAAGGCATGCCACACCGGCGCGTAGGTGACGTAAAGCGGCTCAGACCAGGTGGGCTGGTTCAATCCTTGTGCATATACAAGGGCAGGGGACAGTTGCTTGGCACAGTCGTGTAAAAGCCCAGCCTGATGGGCCTCCGATTCAGAGAGCTGCCAATGCCGAGCCAAGGCAGCTGCCGTGTCGGCGACGCGCTGGACATGTGTCCAGCGCGTCGCCGACATCATCAAGGGTAACTCGTCCTGATAGGTCATTGGGTGAGCTCCATCCCAAATGAGAGTTGTCCATTCACCGGTTGCCAGGTGACCAGGGCCCGCCAGCAATGGAACAGATACCCCAAGGTTGTTTCCGCAGAGACGACCCGTTGAACATTGAGGGCATACCGCCCTTTAATTGCACCGGAAAAATCCCCCCATCGGTCCGATAATTCGAGGCTGACTTCATCATCTTCCAAAGCGTAACGTTGTTCAAATTTAAAGGGGCTTATGCCAGACCCACCCAGTCGTTTTGCCAGCCCTAACTTAGGATGTAAAAAGGTGTCAAAGGCAGTGCTAAATTGGGCATGCATCCGCTGCCAAGACGGTGCGCGATCGTACCAACGCCCATCATGGATGAGACTAATATCCAAGTCCATGCGTGAAAAAATAGACACTTTTCGGCTAAGTTCCGTACGCAATACGGTGCGATAGGCTTCGGTCAATTGGTAATCAATGTCCCGTTCCTGCAATAATCCGGTTTCGGCGGTCTCCGACAAAGTGATGCCAGTATCACCCAAGTAAAGCGGCTGGAGTGTAAGCTCCATGCCGGGTCGACGATCTACGCGGGAGTCTTCGATAAGCTCGTTGTACAGCCAGAAAAAAGAGAGATCCAGTGGGGAAGTGGCGGCTACGGTCGTGTTGTTCTCGATAAAGGACGTCATCCATCCAAAAGTGGGAGAAGGGGAGGGGGCCGATGACTCTTCCGCAAGAAAAGGGGCCCAATCAAGACGGAGCCCACCCCCCAGCCCATCTCTCCCATACCAATACGCAGACCCCGTCAGATGATGGGCAATCGTGGGAGAATAATGGTGGGTAATCCCGATCATCATCCCCAATCGGGTCAATTCGCCAACTTCAATTTCACCGTTGGTCGTGGGGCTGAAAAAATAAGGGAGACTTTGCTTGATGAACCATCCCTCGCGTGCTGTAGCGCCTAATTTGGGAACGGGGGCAGAGGCCCCGCCATTGTTCTTGCCACTGCGATGAATATAGGTGGGAATCCAAACCGGGGGTAGGGGCGAGAAAGACAACTGATTATCAAAAGCAGCGAACACCCCTTCACGAGGATAAATTTCAATGCGAAGGGATTGGATTTGGTAATGCGGGGTGGGGGAGTCGCAGGTCGTGAGGCCGGCATGATGGATCACAATCTTATTGGGGCCAACATGAACACGCTCCCCGGTGATATACCAGGGGTGTAAAAAGCCCCGGATGCTATAGGCTTGTCCGTTTTGGCGACCCATATCGTAATTAAAATTTTGTGCAGCCAGCGTCTGGGTTTTGCGTGACATTAAAAACGCGGAAGGGATGGAGATTTGCTTGCGATTGACACTGTATTTCAAAACCTGGGCATTTAAGGTCACGCCTTGATACGTCATCACCACATTGCCGGTGGCCTCAATATTTTTATAATCGTGGTCATAGACCACTTCCTGTCCTTCAACCACCAATCCCGCGGGTGGGGCGGCGTAAAGTGCCGCGCAAGATACGCCAAAAAACAAGGAGAGTAGAAAAAGCCGTTTAACCAAACGCGGCCTCCGGCCTGCGGGCAGCGGGAAGGGGCGGCACAGCCCCACTATTTTCCGCCGGAATAAATTTAGAAATATCGCGCCTGAAAATCGCATTTACGATCCCCGTAGGCCCGTTTCGTTGTTTGGAAATAACCAGCTTGGTGGGGCTCACTTTTTCCTGCATCCCCTGATCGTAGTAGTCATCACGGTGAATAAAAACCACGAGATCTGCCGTTTGCTCAATTTCTCCTGATTCCCGAAGGTCACTCAATTGCGGGATCTTGTCCTGACGTTTTTCCACGTCCCGGCTCAGCTGGGAAAGGGCAATAATGGGGAGCTGTGCTTCTTTGGCAAAGGCTTTGATTTCTCGGACAATTTCAGAGACTTCTTGGAACCGGCTCTCAATCCGTCTTCGGCCCAAGCTCATCAATTGCAAATAATCGACAACGACCAATCCAATATCAGCCTCAAGCTGCAAGCGTCGTAGCTTGGCTCGAAATTCCAAAGGGGATATCCCGGCAGAGTCATCAATGTAAATCGGCGCATCGCCCAATCGCCCGAAGGCATGGTTCAAGTCTTTCCACTCATGGTCCAGCAAATTGGCGGTTCGCAGTCGTTTGGAGTCCATTTTGGCCTCAGCACATAAAAGCCGCATCGCCAGCTGTTCTTTGGGCATTTCAAGGCTAAAAATAGCCACTGGGATTTTTTTGACAATGGCAGCATGGGTGGCAAAATTGAGGGCGAGGGTCGTTTTTCCCATCGAAGGACGAGCCGCTAAAATAATCAAATCCGACTTCTGAAATCCGGAGGTCATGGCATCTAAATCCGGTAACCCAGTCGAGACCCCAAGGATTTTGTCCTCCGTGCCATACACACTCTGAATGTTGTCAAACACAACATTGAGCACGCTTTTAATCGGCACAAATTCGTCTCGGACTTTTTCGCGGGAGATGTCTGTAATCACTTTTTGGGCGCTTTCAAGGACTTGGTCGGCTTCCCTCGCGTTGTCAAACGCCTGGGCGACGATACTACTCCCGGCGTCAATGAGCTTTCTGAGTAAGCCTTTTTCCATCACAATTTCGGCATATTTATCGACGTTAGCCGCAGTGGGAACACTATTCACGACTTCCGCCAAATAAGACCGTCCACCGGCTTCATCCAAGGCATTTTGTTTTTTAAGCTCAGCGCTCACGGTGACCAGGTCCACAGGTTCATTGCGCTGGTACAACGACAGAATGGCTTGAAAAATGAGGGCATGGGCCTCCCGATAAAAATACTCAGGTGTGAGCTTTCCCACGACCTGAGAAATGGCCAATTTGGAGATCATCATGGCCCCCAAAACGGACTGTTCAGCGTCAAAATCCTGAGGCGGGATGCGTTCTCGTACAGCCATAATTAATTAATCCTTTGTGTAATGGTCAGGGAAGAGCCGACGTTCAACGCCCTCGACCAGAATGTGTAAAATCAACATATGGAGTTCTTGAATGCGATCCGAGGTTTCCCCGGGGACAATCCACTCCACATCGGCCTTCCCGCGACAATCACCGCCATCTTTACCCAAGAGGGCAAATAAAGTCATGGAACGTCGTTGGCCAGCTTGAACGGCCTGAATAATCGACGGGGAGTTTCCGCTCGTCGATAAAATAATTAAAACATCACCGTCTTGCCCTAAGGCTTCAATATGCCGCGAAAAGACGTGCTCGTATCCAAAATCATTGGCAACACAGGTCATGTGTCCGGAATCCGTCAGTGCAATGGCGGGAAGTGGGCGCCGGGTTTGCCTGTAACGTCCTGTCAGTTCTTCTGCAAAATGCATGGCATCACAAGCGCTACCCCCATTCCCACAAATCAAGACTTTGTGACCCTCGAGAAACGCTTGGGCCAGGCGATCACTCGCCGCCGCTACCCGCTCCACAACCTCAGGCATCTGGCACAAGGTAGTCAAATCTGCGAGTGCAGTCTGAAACGAGCGGGCTAGAGGGCTCATGAGTTAATCCTCACTAAACGCCGGACTTGAAATAAGCGCGATTCATCCGTGCGATATTGCTAACACTAATGCCTTTGGGGCAAGCGGCTTCACACAGGTATTCGTTGGAACAGTTGCCGAATCCTTCTTTGTCCATTTGATACACCATACGTTTGACGCGGCGCTTGGACTCCACTTGGCCTTGAGGAAGCAAAGATAAGTGGCTAAATTTAGCGGAAACAAACAACATAGCCGCGGCATTCGGACAGGCTGCGACACAAGCGGCACACCCGATACATTGGGCGGCATCCATGGCCAAGTCGGAGTCTTCTTTCGAAACAGGGAGGTTATTGGCATCCTGGGCACTTCCAGTGCGAACCGAGACATAACCGCCGGCTGCAATCACCCGATCAAAGGCCGAGCGATCCACCATCAAGTCTTTAACAATGGGAAGTCCTTGAGAGCGGAAGGGCTCAATCACAATGACGTCATTGTCTTTAAAATGGCGCATATGGAGCTGGCAAAGCGTGGTTTTGGGTAAGTGGCCATGGGGCTTCCCATTGACGACTGCGCCACAGGCCCCGCAGATGCCTTCCCGACAATCATGGTCAAAGGAAATGGGGTCTATCCCCTTGAGAGCGAGGCCTTCGTTCACAACGTCGAGCATCTCCAAAAATGAGGCATGAACGTCAATGTTATTGGCCTCATAGGTTTCAAATTTTCCAGGGGTATTGGCATTTTTTTGGCGCCACACCTTCAGGGTTAGGTTCAATGTCTCTTTCATTACTTGTAACTCCTTTGTGTCAGCGATACTTCATCGAAGGTGAGGTGCTCCTTGTGTAGAACTGGGGTGCCACCTTCTTGATATTCCCAAGCCCCGACATAACAGAATGCATCATCATTACGTTGGGCTTCCCCTTCAGGTGTTTGGCTTTCTTCGCGGAAGTGACCCCCGCAAGATTCACTACGATGGAGGGCATCTCGAACCAAGAGCTCCCCAAATTCCAAAAAGTCAGCAACACGACCTGCACGTTCAAGCGTTTGATTAAGCTCACCGACAGACCCTGTCACCGTCACATTTTTCCAGAACTCCTCACGCAAGGCAGGAATTTTTTCCAGGGCAAGTTTCAATCCAGCCTCATTTCGGCCCATCCCACAATGATCCCACATCAAGAACCCAAGCTCACGATGGAAGTCATCCACGGTCCGTTTCCCATTGATATTCAGAAGCTTGTTGACCCGGTCGGTGACCGCTTGCTCAGCCTCTTTGAAGGCGGGGTGTTGCGTATCTAGTTTTGGAAGCGGAGTCCGGGCCAAGTAGTCGCCGATGGTGTAGGGGATGATAAAGTAGCCATCCGCCAAACCTTGCATCAAGGCACTTGCCCCAAGTCGATTGGCCCCGTGATCCGAGAAGTTGGCTTCACCCAACACGTGTAAGCCAGGGATCGTGCTCATCAAGTTATAATCGACCCAAAGGCCACCCATGGTGTAATGCACCGCGGGATAGATCATCATCGGCTCTTTGTAAGGATCTGAGCCGCTAATACGCTCGTACATCTCAAATAAGTTGCCATACCGGGCTTCAATCACCTCTTTGCCCAAACGCTTAATCGAATCCGCAAAGTCCAAATAAACGGCAAGCCCGGTGGACCCGACACCACGTCCTTCATCACACACGATTTTCGCATTTCGTGAGGCAAGGTCCCGAGGTACTAAGTTCCCAAAGCTGGGGTACTTGCGTTCCAAGTAATAATCCCGTTCTTCTTCAGGGATCGAGGCGGGTGGGCGTTTGTCGCCCTTGTTCGAGGGCACCCATACCCGGCCATCGTTACGAAGGCTTTCACTCATCAAGGTGAGTTTGGATTGGTACTCTCCGTGAACGGGAATGCAGGTGGGATGGATTTGGGTGTAGCAAGGGTTCGCAAAATACGCTCCCTTTTTGTGGGCACGCCAGGTGGCGGTCACGTTGCACCCCATCGCATTCGTCGACAAGAAATAAACGTTGCCATAGCCCCCGGTGGCCAAAACAACCGCATCCGCCGCATAAGATTCAATTTTGCCAGTCACTAAGTTCCGAACAATAATCCCGCGTGCGACGCCATCCACCAGCACTAGCTCCATCATTTCACGGCGGGAAAAGAGCTTCACAGAGCCATGGTCCACTTCCTTCATTAATGCACTGTAGGCCCCCAAAAGAAGCTGTTGTCCGGTTTGCCCACGGGCATAAAAAGTTCGAGAAACTTGCGCGCCACCGAAAGATCGGTTATCCAATAAGCCGCCATACTCCCGGGCAAAGGGAACCCCCTGCGCGACACATTGGTCAATAATAGAGTTGCTGATTTCGGCCAGTCGATACACGTTGGCTTCACGCGCCCGAAAATCGCCACCTTTGACGGTGTCATAAAACAACCGGTACACACTGTCCCCATCATTGGGGTAGTTTTTAGCGGCATTAATCCCCCCTTGGGCGGCAATACTGTGGGCACGACGTGGGCTGTCTTGGAAACAAAACGCCAACACGTTGTAGCCCAACTCACCTAAAGAGGCGGCAGCCGAAGCCCCAGCCAATCCAGTCCCTACCACAATCACCGTATGCTTACGCTTATTCGCAGGATTAACCAGTTTTAAATTGAATTTATGCTGCGTCCATTTTTCACTAATGGGCCCCCCCGGGATTTTGGAATCTAATGGCATCGGAACTCCTTCACGGTAAAAATTGAATTAGTGGGCGGTGCTGATAAACAACCACACATAAATTGGAATGGACGCAAAGCTGACGGAAATCAAAACCCCCAACACAAAGCTGATTTTTTTGAGGACAGGGGTCACCACCGGATGGTTAAGCCCAAAGGTTTGGCACACACTTTGTATGGCATGCACCAAGTGAAATCCGACCGCAGCCATCGCGACCACGTACCATAATACTTCGTAGGGGTTGGCAAACGCATTGACAATCAGCCCATATAGCCCCAAATTTTGTCCATTAACGAAAGCGCCTGGGCCATTACTGTTGGCCAAGGTGAAGTCAAACAAGTGCGTGATGACATAAATGAGCAAAATGGTGCCTGTATAAGGCATCAACCGCGTCGCCAAAGAACGTTCTTTATAAGGCTGTCCGCCAATATATCCAATGGGACGCGCCTTTTTGTTATCGATCACCACCATCGCTGTAAACGCAATGTGGATCAAAAAGATGGCCGCCAAGCCAAATTCGGCTAAGCGAATAAACAACCCAAAAGAATGGAGCGTGTGGCTATAGATATTAATCGCCTCTGGGCCCCGATAAATCAATAAATTTCCGGCAAGGTGTGCAATCAAAAAGAGGATCAACAACAATCCACTCACCGCCACCACCTGTTTTTTTCCAATAGAGGACATTAACCAAGAACGCATCCAATTCTCTCCTTATTCGGCTAGGTTACCCAAATGGGTTATGCGACCAACGCACTAAGTTGATCAATTAATTCCTGAACATCGTGGGCTGATTTTTGCAAAGCTTTTAAGTCAGCGTCAGACAACTCTAATTCCAAGACTTTGCCAGCGCCGTTTTTACCCAACGCAACGGGAACCCCACAGTACAAATCTTGAATGCCGTACTCCCCTTTGAGGTAAACACAGCAGGGCAATACCCGATTAGAATCCAACAAAATGGCTTCTACCATCGCGACTGCGGAGGAAGAGGGTGCATAGTACGCACTACCCGTTTTCAAAAGAGCAACGATTTCAGCGCCACCGGTGCGGGTCCGCGCATTAATAGCTTCAATTTTCTCAGCGCTTAACAATTGAGGAATGGGGATGCCGTTCACCGTAGAGTAATGGGGAACCGGTACCATAGAATCGCCGTGTCCGCCCAAGACCATGGCACGAACATCTTTAATCGAGCAGTTAAGGGCTTCCGCAATAAAACGTGCATACCGTGAAGAATCTAAAACCCCAGCCATCCCGAAAACGCGGTTCGCAGGGAATCCAGATTTCTTATAAGCCAACCAAGTCATCGCATCGAGGGGATTTGAAACCACAATCAAAATAGCATTGGGAGAGTATCTTGCAATTTGCTCCACAACCCCACCCACAATCTTGGCATTGGTTGCGATCAAATCATCACGAGACATCCCCGGTTTCCGAGCGATTCCGGCTGTAATCACCACCACATCAGAGTTGGCTGTATCTGCATACGCATTGGTGCCAGTGATCTGAGCATCAAAGCCCTCAGTGGCTGCAGACTGCATCATATCCAGGGCTTTCCCTTGGGGCATGCCTTCTACGATGTCGATCAAAATCACATCTGCCAATTGTTTTTCAACGATGCGTTGTGCCGCGGTCGCCCCGACAAACCCTGCCCCCACGACTGTTACTTTACGCTTAGCCATATTTCTTAAGTCTCCTTACGCTAAAATTCAGGCGAAAAATCAGGGTCCCACTGTACCACGGGCCTGGTGATTTTGCCACTCCAAAATCCCCCCAACGAGATTTTTGGCGTGACGAAAACCGCTGGCCTGTAAAAACGCAACGGCCCGGGCACTCCGACCTCCTGAATGGCAGTACACCACAATGTCTTTTTGAGGGTCGAGCTCTCCAAGATGCGCTGGGAGTTGCCCCAGGGGGATCAGCACAGAGGTCGGGATATGTGCAGCGTCATACTCATCTTGCTCACGTACATCGAGTAGGATAAAGCGAGGATCTTGCGCAATTTTTTGACTTAACTCAAGGACTGTAATTTCGGGAACGGCAGACGAAAAAAGCATGGCTAACACCCTCGCAATAATTTTGGGGCCATGGTAGCATAAACATCCCCGAAGGGAGAAGATAAAATGACGCCAATTTCTCAAAAAACAAAACAAGATCCAACTCAACTTCAAATCCACTATGATGCATTTCCAGGGTCTTCGAAACACTATCAATCCGGGGTCCTGTACCCTGCGCTTAAAGTGCCTTTTCGTCAGGTTGCAGTATCTGATGGAACGACCGTCAATATGTATGATTGTTCCGGACCGTATACGGATCCCGATAGTACCGTCGATATTGCCAAAGGATTAGCCTCTGTCCGAGAGTCTTGGCTGCTGGAGCGTGGCGATGTGGAGCAGCTTCCAGATTTTAACTCAGACTACCAGCATGAGCGCGCCAATGACCCGAAGGTCGCGGCTATTCGGTTTCCCAATCTTCGCAAGCCTTATCGGGCGAAGTCCGGTCAGAATGTGTCTCAGATGCATTATGCCCGCCAAGGGATCATTACCCCAGAAATGGAGTTCATTGCCCTTCGTGAGAAATGTGCACCTGAGTTCGTCCGTGATGAAGTAGCCCGTGGTCGTGCGATCATTCCGGCCAATATCAACCATACTGAATTAGAACCAATGATTATTGGGCGTCATTTTTTGGTGAAGATCAACGCCAATATCGGGAACTCGGCCATCAGCTCCGGCGTGTCCGAAGAGGTCGAGAAAATGACCTGGGCCATTCGATGGGGTGGCGATACCGTTATGGATCTCTCCACCGGTAAAAATATCCATGAAACCCGAGAGTGGATTCTGCGTAATTCGCCAGTTCCCATCGGCACCGTACCCATCTACCAGGCCCTCGAAAAAGTAAATGGTAAAGCCGAAGATCTCACTTGGGAAGTGTTTAGAGATACCCTCATCGAGCAAGCGGAGCAAGGGGTCGATTATTTCACGATCCATGCGGGCGTCTTGTTGCGGTATGTGCCCCTCACCGCCAACCGTATGACCGGAATCGTTTCCCGGGGCGGGTCCATTATGGCCAAATGGTGTTTGGCCCATCACAAGGAAAACTTCCTCTACACCCATTTCGAAGATATATGTGAAATTATGAAGGCCTACGATGTCAGCTTTAGCCTCGGTGACGGCCTGCGTCCCGGGAGTATTGCCGACGCCAATGATGCCGCCCAGTTTGCGGAGCTTGAGACCTTGGGTGAGTTGACCCAGGTGGCCTGGCGTCACGATGTCCAAGTCATGATTGAGGGGCCCGGGCATGTCCCCATGCATCTCATCAAAGAAAATATGGATAAGCAGCTTGAGATTTGTCACGAGGCGCCATTTTATACCTTAGGGCCGCTCACCACGGATATTGCGCCCGGCTATGATCATATAACCTCTGCGATTGGGGCGGCCATGATCGGGTGGTTCGGAACGGCCATGCTCTGTTACGTGACCCCAAAAGAACACCTTGGTCTTCCCAATAAAGAAGATGTCAAGCAAGGCATCATCGCCTACAAGATCGCGGCGCATGCCGCGGATTTGGCCAAACAACATCCAGGTGCCAAAGACTGGGATGATGCACTTTCTAAGGCACGATTTGAATTTAGATGGCGGGACCAATTCAATCTCAGTCTCGATCCGATTACAGCCGAGTCTTACCATGATGAAACCCTGCCGCAAGAAGGGGCTAAAGTGGCGCATTTTTGCTCCATGTGCGGCCCCCATTTTTGTTCCATGAAGATCACCCAGGATATTCGGGAATATGCCAAAAGCAAGGGGATTCAAGAAGAAAAAGCGATTCAAGAGGGCTTGCAAGAAAAAGCGACAGATTACAAGCAATGGGTGTCTAATTGACATCCAAAGCGGCATTGGAGTAGGATAGTAGGCCGACTTTTCCCTTAGATACGGGGTAGCTACTGTATTTTAAGGGTTATTTTAAACTTAAAATCAATATAAATTTTAGTTTTTATTTAGGAGAGAAAATGCCAACAGCAAATCAATTAGTCCGCCATAAACGAAAGCCCAAAAAAATTAAGGGAAAGTCCCCCGCGTTGCAGGCCTGTCCACAACGTCGAGGCGTTTGTTTGCGGGTGTACACCACGACCCCCAAGAAACCAAACTCAGCACTTCGGAAAGTGGCGCGGGTTCGTTTATCAAACGGATTCGAGGTCACCAGCTACATTCCTGGTGAAGGACACAATCTCCAAGAACACTCCGTTGTGTACATTCGTGGCGGCCGGGTTAAGGATTTGCCAGGGGTTCGTTACCACACCGAGCGTGGTCGCGGCGACTTGCAAGGGGTAAGTGCAAGAGCTCGTTCACGGTCTTTATATGGAACTAAGAAAAAGAAGGAAGGTAAGAAATAACCATGTCCAGAAAGTCAAAAGGTTTCATTCGTGAAATTGAGCCGGACCCAAAGTACGGCAGTGCAATTCTCGCTAAATTTATTAACAAGGTCATGATCGGTGGTAAAAAGAGCGTTTCACAACGCGTTGTGTATGAAGCGATCGAAGGTCTTGCCGAGGCTGTAAAAGAAACACCCGTTGCAGCTTTTGAAAAGGCACTGAAAAATGTTATGCCCCTGATGGAGGTTCGCTCCCGTCGTGTAGGGGGTTCTACTTACCAAGTTCCAGTTGAGGTTCGTCCTTCGCGTGCATCAGCATTGGCGATGCGTTGGATTATCCGTTATGCGCGTGAGAAATCTGGTCGTCCAATGGCTGAAGGTCTCCAGCAAGAGCTTGTCGATGCCTTCAATAAAGTGGGCGCATCTATGAAGAAACGGGAAGAAACTCACAAGATGGCTGAAGCGAACAAAGCTTTTGCGCACTTTAGATGGTAGGGTAAAATGATGTCGCAAAAAAAATTCACCTTAGATAATATTCGTAACATTGGAATCGCCGCTCACATCGACGCAGGTAAAACCACGTTGACGGAGCGCGTTTTGTTTTATACTGGGAAGTCCCATAAAATTGGGGAAGTTCATGATGGTAATGCAACCATGGACTGGATGGTCCAAGAGCAAGAGCGTGGGATTACCATCACCTCAGCTGCGACCACGTGTTACTGGCGCGATATCTGCATCAACATCATTGATACCCCTGGCCACGTGGATTTCACTGTGGAAGTCGAAAGATCTCTTCGGGTTCTCGATGGGATGGTGGCGGTTTTCTGTGCGGTGGGCGGGGTTCAGCCTCAAAGTGAAACCGTTTGGCGTCAAGCCGTTAAATACGGTGTTCCTCGGATTGCTTTCGTAAACAAAATGGACCGTGTCGGTGCTGATTTTGATCGTGTGGTTCAGATGATGATTGATGTCCTTCATGCGCGTCCTATCGTGGTGAACTACCCGATCGGTAAAGAAGATGTTTTCGAAGGCGTGATTGACCTCGTGACTCAAAAAGAGTTGTTCTATCCCGAAGGGAAGGGCGATGGCAGTCAATACCAAGAACGTGACATCCAACCACAACATAAAGAGATAGTGGCGTCTCTTCGAGAGAAACTTCTTGAAACGGTCACCGAAGCCGACGATAAGCTTCTCGAAAAATATCTTGAAACGGGCGAGCTTTCAGAAGAGGAAGTCAGTGCCGGCATCCGTAAATTAACGATTAATGGGGCGATTATTCCGGTATTCTGTGGCGCAGCCTTTAAAAATAAGGGTGTCCAGCCGCTACTAGATGCGGTGCGTGCTTACTTGCCTTCTCCTATGGATCTTCCACCCGTATCTGGGATCAACCCCAAGACCGGTGAAGAAGTGCTACGTAAGCCTTCCGAATCAGAGCCATTATCTGCCTTGGCCTTTAAGGTCCAGACCGATCCTTTTGTAGGAAAATTAACCTATATCCGGGTGTACTCCGGAAAAATTGAGCCTGGTTCTTACATCATCAACACCACCCGCGATAAGCGTGAGCGCATTGGGCGTATTGTTCAAATGCATGCGAACTCTCGTTCTGATCTTGAGGTTGCTTTTGCTGGGGATATTCTAGGTGCTATTGGCTTGAAATATACCAAAACTGGGGATACGCTTGCGCTGGAAGAAACCCCGATCATTCTTGAAAGTATTGACTTTCCAGATCCGGTTATCTTTGTTGCGATTGAGCCTAAAACCAAGAACGACCAAGAGAAGCTTTCAACAGCACTTGAAAAGTTGTCTGACGAAGATCCGACCTTTAAATATCGTACGGATCCTGAGACAAGCCAAACCATCATTTCAGGGATGGGCGAGTTGCACTTAGAAATCATTGCGGACCGATTGTTACGCGAGTTTTCTGTAGGGGCAAACGTCGGTAAGCCGCAGGTTGCTTACAAAGAATCCATCACCAAGAAAGCCACCGCTGAAGGGAAGTTTATCCGTCAAACAGGTGGTCGTGGTCAATTTGGACATTGTATTCTTGAGATTGAACCCCTCGAGCGCGGAACGGGCTTTGTGTTCGAAACCAAGGTTGTCGGTGGTCGTATCCCCAAAGAATTCATTCCTTCCATTGAGAAGGGTGTTAAAGAAGCATTCTCTGGCGGGATCATTGCGGCGTATCCAATGATCGACGTCAAGGTGACCGTATTGGATGGATCTTTCCACCCAGTAGACTCTTCGGATATCGCGTTCCAAATTGCAGGTTCTTACGCCGTTAAAGACGCCGTTAAGAAAGCAGGCCCCGCTATTCTCGAGCCGATTATGGACGTCGAAGTGGAAATTCCTGAGCAAAATATGGGAGATATCATCTCGGACTTAAATAGCCGCAGAGGTAAGATCGAAAAGATTGAAACAGGCAAGAACAACATTCAACTTGTTAAAGCGTTGGTCCCACTTTCAGAGATGTTTGGTTATGCAACAACCATGAGGTCACTGACGCAGGGCCGAGGTATTTACACGATGAAGTTTTTTATGTATAGTGAGTGCCCTAAACAAATCTTCGAGTCACTGGTAGCAGATAGGACCAAAGGAGGATAATTCGAACACATATGGCCAAAGAAAAATTTGAGCGTAAGAAGCCCCACGTTAATATAGGAACCATTGGTCACGTTGACCACGGGAAGACGACGTTAACAGCAGCAATCACAAAAGTATTAGCATCCGTAGGGA
>JAHFCZ010000135.1 GCA_023249285.1 bacterium
CCTCCGATTCCACCACCAAATGACGAAGCCCCAGGCGATTGAACGCGCGATTGCACTCCTCAACGAGGTCCAAATTCCCAAGGCGGAGACCCGACTCTGGGAGTATCCCCACCAATTTTCATTGGGGATGTGCCAACGTGCCGTGATCGCCCTCACCCTCGCGATGACCCCAACCTTGCTCATTGCCGACGAGCCGACGGCCTCCTTGGATGTCACCGTCCAGGCACAGATTCTGACCTTGCTCCAAGAACTCAAAAACGCCCAAAAGTTAGCCATGCTGATGATCTCGCATGACATGGGTGTCGTTGCCCAAATCTGTGATTGGGTCCTCGTCATGTATCGGGGCCAAATTGTCGAACAAGGCCACCCCGAAGCGGTCTTTAATGCCCCCCAACATCCCTACACCCAGGCCCTCATCGCGGCTATTCCGGGTATTCATAAACGCAATAGAGGGTAGCTACACCACAGCCAACCCCACCCCCAGCCCCTCCCCATTCCCGTTTGGAATAGAGAGGGGAGCATAAAAGCGCCCTATTCCCCTTCCTTGAAGGGGTGGCAGACGCAGTCTGACGGGGTAGTTATGGTGTCATCCCGGTATCTCTTCTGTCATCCCCGTGAAGACGGGGATCCAGGAATGACAAATGGGAGGGCGAGAATGACAAATTAAAGCTGTCCCGGCTTAACTTTCCCAAAATCGGGTGATATACTACCGAGGTTTTGTGTCAAAGAAATTCCCAATCTCGATAATGGAGTAATGTACATGAGCCAGAATTCTATTCGTTTCGAGTTAATCATGGATGCCGGTAACGGGGCCCAAAAGGCTGGGGACATCCTCATTAACACTTTTGCAAAAACAGGCCGATTTGTGTTCATCGAGCCGATGATCCCAGCTGAAATTAGCCCCCCCAAGCGAACCCCTTATTCCATGTCCGGCGTGGTGATTCGCGTGGCGGACTATGAAATTAACAACATCGGCAGTGGGACCGACCTCATGTTATTCGAACATGAAATCCTCCTGGATCGCCGGTTGGATGACCAAGAATTTTTGCCGGGATCCATCGCCTTATTAGATATGGGTGACGAACCCAAAAGTAAAGAGGCTTATCAAGCCGCAATGGAGCGCGCGAAAAATATCGGGTTGAAGCTCATTCCTTTCGGCATGGACGACGAAGCCAAAAAGACGATGTCCGAGCTCGGCGGCAATGGTAAAAATATGTTCTACCTCGGGATTTTGGCCCGGATTTTCTCCGTCTCCAAAGAACAACTCGCCCAAGACATTCGCCAAACCTTCAAAAAACTCCCTGAAGAAAAGCTCGTGTTGAACCTCAGCATTTTTGAGCACGGGTACACCTGCGCTGAAGCGTTTGGGATCAGCTACAGCATCGCCTCGAATCCGATTGTAGGGGAGAAAGTCCTCCTCGACGGGAACACGGCTCTCTCGCTCGGGATCATCGATGCCGGGTTCAAAATTTACTGTGGATACCCCATCACCCCGGCCTCTTCTATCATGCACTCTCTGGCCAAAATCCTGCCCCAATACGGCGGGTTCATCCACCAGGCTGAAGACGAAATCTCCGCCATCGGCGCGGCTGTCGGGGCCTATTACACGGGCGTTCCGACGATTACCGGGACCTCTGGCCCGGGTCTTTCTTTGAAACAAGAGTTTATCGGCTTGGCCACCGCCACCGAAACCCCCTTGGTGGTGATTGATGTGCAACGTGGAGGCCCTTCAACCGGGTTGCCCACCAAGACCGAACAATCCGACCTCCCCGCAGCGGTATTCGGCTGCCATGGTGACAACACCAAGGTCATCATCAGCGTCGGTAACGTTGAAGATTGCTTCTATGCACCGCACTTGGCCCGCTACCTCACCGAAACCCTCCGTTTGCCCGTCATGATCCTCAGCGATTATATGATCTCCGTGAGCTACCGCGTATTACCGAAGCCGGAGCTCAACGAAATGGTGGATGCCAAAGACATTCACGCCTCGGTCTTCGATCGTTTCCGCATCAAGCGTTTTGACCACGAAATCGAAATGGTCAAAACCAGCCACTCTGTTCCTGGCGAAATGGATCTCATGCGCCGTGTGACCGGGTTGAACGTGGATACGAACGGTCAAATTTCTTACACCTCTAACAGCACGCTGCGTTCCCACGATGTGCGGAACCACAAGCTCCAAGAAGTGCGTGAAGCGCTACTCTCTCCTGAAATTTTCGGAAAAGAAGAAGGTGATTTGTTGGTCATCGGTTGGGGCAGTGCCCGTGGCGCCATCGTCGAAGCCATGGCGGACTGTCATCGCGAAGGACTCAACGTCACTGGGATGCACCTCAAAATTGTGTACCCGCTCCCGCTCATGATGAAAGACTTGATGAAACGCTACAAAAAAGTCATCACGGTTGAAATGGCGTACGGAGACGTACACAAGCCGTCGCCGTTGGCCATGTTGCTACGTGCAGAAACCTTGGTCGATATCCAATCGGCCATCGCGCAACCGAGCGGCCGTCCGCTGACCCCTCAGCAAATTGTGTCCAAAGTAAAGGAGCTCATCTAATGGAAAACGCAACAACCACTGCGCCAAAATTAACGCTCAAAGATTATAAGGCGGCGGACCCACGTTGGTGTACCGGCTGTGGCGACTACGGGATCTTGGTAGCCCTTCGTAAATTTATGGCCGATGAGCAACTCAACCCTGCGAATATCGTCAACATTTCTGGGATCGGCTGCTCAGGTCGTATTCCCCACTACCTCAACACCTATGGGATGCACGCCATCCACGGTCGTGCGATTCCGGTGGCCACTGGGGTGGCGTTAGCCAATCCGGACTTAAAACTCTTCATCGAATCTGGGGACGGAGACGCCCTCAGCATCGGGGGAAACCACCTCATCCACGGGATCAACAAAAACTTTAACTGCGTTTTTGTCTTGATGGACAACCAAATCTACGGGTTAACCAAGAACCAAACCTCACCGACCACCCGTCAAGGGCTTGCCACCAACACCCAACCCCAAGGGTCTTGGCTAAAACCGATCAACCCCGTCCAATTTGCGATGGGCTTGGGCGCGTCTTTCGTCGCCAGCACGGCTGAATGGCTCACCAACCATATTGTCGAGGTCATCCATGCGGCATTCGAGCATCCAGGATTCTCGTTTGTGCACGTGGCCCAGCGTTGCCCCAAGTTTAACCCCACTGCATGGGAAGCAAAATCATCTTCCTGGTATGCCTTTGCCCAACACGCAGATGGCGTTAAAGCAGATGCAAAATTTGGCCCTGATGCGCCGGTGATCGAGCATGACCCCACCGATCTGGCCAAGGCCTTTCAAATCGCGATGAGCGACACCAAGCACTTCGGGATCATCTACAAAGACGTGAAC
>JAHFCZ010000136.1 GCA_023249285.1 bacterium
TCAATGATATAAAATCCGCCTTCTGCGACTAGATTGAGGGCAAGCTCTAAGCTGGAGAATTTCCCCGGCCAGGCGTCTGCAAAAATCAAATCGAATTTTTGGTCTTGCGCAACGGCGAGGAATTCATCGCCATCTTGGCACACAAAGGTGACACGGGGGTCATTGGCGAAGTGTTTCTGTGCGATTTGTTGGCAATACGGATCATTATCAACACTGAGTAATGACGCGTGTTGGTCCATGCCCTGCAACAGCCATGCGGTCGAAATCCCGGTCCCTGTGCCCAGCTCTAGCATCCTTCCCTTGGGTTTGGAGGCTGAGAGGGCCATTAATAATGTGCCGGTTTTGGGCTCTGAGGCCATGTTAAATCCAGATTTCTGGGTCTCAGAAATGAGGGCTTGTAATGCGTGGGGGTATTGGTTGATTTGCCACATAGGAGGAAGCATCTTACAACGACTTGACCCCTGGGCGTACAAATCTCATTGAAGTTGAATCGCCGTAGTTGTCAGTGAAGCCAAATTGTTCGTAATAAGACTGTTTTGTTTTTTTGCAGACAAGCTCGATATAAGGAATGGTTTGGAGTGAGGGGTGATCCATAACGGATTGGATGAGCTGTTTTCCTAGCCCCAAGTTTTGGTGGTTTTCATCTACAATGACATCATAAATGTAGGCGAATTTGAAGTAATCGGTCAGTACGCGCAAGAACCCCAATAATCTGTTGGTTTGGCTGTCCACAATGCCCACATACAATGAAGAATTCGCCAAAATAAAATCCACATGATCCTCTGTCCGATCCTTTGACCACCAGGCCTGATGGTATAGCTTTAGCAGATCCTGTTTTTGACTTTGTTTAAGTACTGTAATGAGTTCTGTTTTCATGTTAATTCCTACTTAAATTGGGCAAAATGGTGGCCTATAAATTTGTCATTCATAGTTCCAAGCCGCCTCAGTTGATCCCCAGCCATTTGTCTCAATTTTTGAAACCGTTCTTCCTTGCTTTTTCCCTCACCGATTAAGATCGAATTATAGCTTTCCAAATTTGCCAAAATCACAAGCTGTATTGCAGTAGCCTCGTCTCTCATATTGGAGATCCCAGCTGATACCATTTTGGGTTTTTCATCGCGCCACTGCTTTCCTGTTTTTCCAAAAAGTGCAACATTGATGACATCGGCTTCTTCGGCATAAATCAGCCACTCTTGATTTTTTGGGGTGTGTGGTAACAGATGCTCTTTTACTGCATCTGTTTGGAGTTTGTAATTTACCTTGCTTAAGAATCTTTTAATATCCCAACCCTCATGAAGGCGTTGTTGCTCTTGTTCTTTGAATCTCTGAAATTCCTTGATGATCAGCAGCTTGAATTCAGGGCTTAACCAGGCTCCAAATTCAAACGCGATGTCTTTGTGAGCAAAGGTTCCGCCATATCTACCGGCTTTCGCTTGAAGACCGGTTGCTTGTGTTTTTTCTATCCATTTTTTCACGGATAACGTGAATCTGTTTGTGCCAGCGCTTGAGATAATTCCCCCGAATTCGGGGGAATTAAAATCAGGGTTGTTGAGTTGTTCCCAAATCCCTAGAAATTCTTATTTTAACCTATGCCGCTTTTGCCAGTCACCACTCCCCAAAACCGCCTCAAAACCAATCAGATCATCCATTATTTAAGCCATCTTCAGGACGTTTGATCACAATGTAGCCTTCTTGAAAGGTATCTAACGCTTCAGAAACTCTTCGAATATCTGCGCTCATTGTGGTCATTTTTTTCTCAACCAGTATCCCGTCAACCATAGTGTTAGTTGATATCGCTTCCATTTGCGATTCAATGCGGCGAACCTTTTCTTTAAGTTGTTCGTAATCAGGATTTCTAGCAATTGCCTTTCTGAGTTCGACAAAGGTTCGCATAATTCGAATGTTGATTTCGGCAGCAATTTTACTTTTTAGGACTGAGGATAGCATTGCTACGCCTTGTTCTGTGAAGGCATAGGGTAATGAGCCTCCGAAATACTTCATTGAAGGTGTAACATTTTGTGACACCATGTTTTCAGCTTCGGCCTTTGTAAGCTGAAAGATGAAGTCATTAGGGAATCGATCGGGATTTCTTTTAACCTGTTGTCTCAACGCCCTGGCCGTAACTTGGTACAAGTTTGCCAAATCGCTATCTAACATCACCTTCAAGCCCCGAATCGTGTAGATCTTATTTCGAATCTCAATAACTTTGCTCATCACCGTTTTCCCTTTTGTCCATCTCCATGATGGTTTTGTATTTTTATAACGCAATGTTTATTTTATTAATAGTTTATATACAAAATTATATCATTCTAGGCGAGATGAAACAATCGAGTGTGGAAGTGGGCCCATTTTACGATAAAATGCGTGATCTAAATACTGTCAAAAGGGAGCGATGGAAGGACGATTACAATCCTATACAAAACGACTGCTGTGCCTCCGACATGGTTTTCACTTGTGGGTAATGACTCCCCCACTCCCGATTTTTTGAAAAGGTGGGCAGAGGATCCCGCCAATCGTACGACAATTTTTGAGTGGGCTTGTTTTGATCAAGTGAGTATGTGCTTTTTTCTTTCAGGGCTTCCCCCTCAAGAGCAGCTTGTCATTTTTGGATTACAACATACTGTTCCGGATGGCCCCACCGTTACACTAGCCGAGGCGCTAACTAAGACCGAGGCAGGGAGAAGGGTTCTTAGTCAATTTATGGTCGATAACTCTGGGCTCGCTCCTGGATTTTCAGAGGATTGGCGGCCCAACACGATAGGGCGTTATTGGTGGCCCTAAGTAGCTCTAGACGATGTTGTGGGTGGTGCGAACAAGGATGTTTCGAGGAGTCTGGCGGCACTAAATCTGAGCGTGGGATTGACCTGGAGGGCATTTCTACAAAATTCGGTCAGTTGGACTTGTGCTACGACTGTGAGATGTTGGCATGCCGCGGACAATTCGGTCATAAAGGCTTCTCGTTTAGGTGGGGATAAGAAGTCTAATCCTAACTGTGTGGAGATGGGGCGGCGAATAAATAACTCGTGGAAGATAGGGCCTGTGGACCAGACATCGATGGCGGTGGTCAATCCAACTCCGGAAGTAGGGTTGTATGTCCAGGATTCTGGTGCACGAAAGGCTTCGGGTTGGACGAGGGTGGTGTGTGGAGTTTCCCCTTCGAAAAAGGCGGTTCCAAAGTCTGCCAGTTTCCATACGCCATCGGTGCTTTGTAGAACATTCTCCGGCTTGCAATCGGTGTGGATGATACTACTTGGTGGTTCTGCCAAGTAGGCGAGGCCGGAGAG
>JAHFCZ010000047.1 GCA_023249285.1 bacterium
AATGGCGCCTTGTGAGCAAGTGTGTCCCGTGGCCGCCACCACCCACAGCGAAGAAGGCCTCAACGAAATGACCTACAACCGTTGCGTAGGGACCTGCTACTGTGCGAACAACTGCCCGACCAAGGTCCGTCGTTTCAACTTCTTTGACTTCCACCAACGCAATCCCCAAGCCGTGGCTAAAGAAAGGCTCCACTTCTTTGACTACTTCAAAGAGCCTGACAAGACCGTCCAAATGCAATTCAACCCCGATGTGTCGGTGAGAATGCGTGGGGTCATGGAAAAATGTACCTACTGTATCCAACGGATCAACGAGGTCAAATTCACGGCCAAAAACGAAGACCGATTGATCAAAGACGGTGAAATCAAAACCGCGTGTCAGCAGGCGTGTCCGGCACAAGCCATCACATTCGGGGACATCTTGGATGACACCACCGAGGTGGCCAAATTGAAAAAACATCATCGGGATTACGACATGCTTGAAGAATTGAACATCAAGCCGCGGACATCCTACCTTGCGAGCATCCGGAACCCGCATCCTAAACTGGTGCAGCGAAAGGAGGTCCACGCATGAGCGAGTATTTACACCCAGATACCGTCATCGAGCGGGCGCCCTTAGTTTTAAATGGGCATGGTTTCGAAAAAATTACCGACATGGTCTGCGGCCCCGTGGAGCGAAAAGCCCCAAAATGGTGGCAAATTGCGTTTTTGGGTGCCGCCTCCGGGGCGTTACTCTTGGTGAGCATGCTCGGCTACCTCATTTGGGACGGGATTGGGGTCTGGGGACTCAATAACCGCGTTGACTGGGGGTTTGATATTGTAAATTTCGTATTCTGGGTGGGGATCGGTCACGCCGGGACCCTCATCTCTGCAATCCTGTTCCTCTTCCGTCAAAAATGGCGGATGGCTATCAACCGTTTTGCTGAAGCGATGACCATTTTTGCGGTTATTTGCGCGGCGATCTTCCCCTTGATGCACACGGGGCGTCAGTGGATGGATTTCTATCTCTTCCCCATCCCGAACCAAATGTCCATGTGGCCGAACTTCCGTAGCCCCTTGTTGTGGGACGTATTTGCGGTTTCAACTTATTTCACGGTGTCCTTGTTGTTCTGGTATGTCGGGTTGATTCCTGACCTGGCCACGATCCGGGACCGCGCAGTGTCCAAGAGCAAGCAGTTTTTCTATGGAATTTTCGCCTTGGGCTGGCGTGGGGCGAACCGCCACTGGCAGCACTATGAAAAAGGGTACCTCCTTCTCGCCGCGATATCGACCCCGTTGGTATTGTCCGTACACTCCATCGTGAGTTTTGACTTTGCAGTCGCTCAGCTTCCCGGCTGGCATACCACGATTTTCCCCCCTTACTTCGTTGCCGGGGCCATCTTTTCCGGGTTTGCCATGGTCGTGACCTTGATGGTGATCTCCAGAGAAGTATTCGGGATGAAAGATTTGATGACCATTCACCATCTCGAGTGCATGAATAAAATCATCCTCGCGACCGGGACCATGGTCGGGTACGCCTATGGGATGGAGTTTTTCATGGCCTGGTACTCCGGCAGTGAATACGAAGCGTTTGCCTTTATTAACCGTGCTATTGGTCCCTATGCCTGGGCGTACTGGAGCATGATCTCCTGTAACGTTATTTTCCCGCAGTTGTTCTGGTTCAGAAAGATCCGCACCAGCATTCCCGCCATGTTTGTGATCAGTATTTTTGTGAACATTGGGATGTGGTTTGAGCGTTTCGTCATTACGGTTATTTCACTTCATCGGACATTTCTGCCTTCAACCTGGGCGTATTACAGCCCCAGCTGGGTTGAGATTTGTACCCTTATTGGGAGCTTCGGGCTCTTCTTGACACTGTTCCTCTTGTTCCTGAAATTCTTACCGATGATTGCGGTTGCGGAAGTCAAAGCGATTATGCCTGAAGCAGACCCACACTACGGGGAGGCCCACTAATGAAAAAAGATGTCGTCTCAGTTCTGGGGGAATTTACTACCCCCCAAACCTTGCTCAAGGCCGTAAAAACAGCCCGCAAGGCAGGATACAAAGCCATGGAAACCTACACCCCCTTCCCCGTACACGGGATGGACGATGCCATCGGCATTAAGCCCTCAAAACTCCCTTGGATCGTACTCATTTGTGGCGCAGTGGGTCTGGCCAGTGGGTTCGCCCTTCAAACCTGGGTGTCCACCTCGGCGTATAAGCTCACCATCAGCGGGAAGCCCTTTTTTAGTTACCAAGCCTTTGTTCCGGTCATGTTTGAGCTCATGGTCTTATTTGCGGCCTTTGGAACGGTCTTTGGGATGTTAATCCTGAATCGTCTCCCACGCTGGTACGATGCCTTGTTCAAAACCAAGCGTTTCCACACCGTCACGTCTCATGGGTTTTTCCTCGAGATTCAAGCCCAAGATCATCTTTTTGATATCGAAAAAACCGCTGAATACTTATCTGAAATCGGCGGCACAAACGTTGAGGTGGTAAAAGCATGAAAATCCGATCCAATTTGATCCGTTTTGCACTCTTGTTAATCGTCGCCGTCAGTTTGGCTGGATGCCGTGGGTATCGGTCTGAAGACACCCCGTTCCACTTCATTATCAACCTGTTAAACCAGCCTAAATTTAATGCCCAGACATTAAGCCTCACACCGCCGCAAGGCGCCGTAGCTTGGGGGAACAACGCCCTGAATACAGAAGATGAGTCTCGCGAACAAGCGATCAAAAACAACACGGTGTTCTACTACGGAAAAACCGCGGATGGGAAGTTTGTTTCTCGGATCCCGATGCCGATCACTGATGCGACACTTCGTCGTGGGCAAGAGCGCTTCAACATCTACTGTGCGGTCTGTCACGACCAAACCGGCTCAGGCCACGGGATGGTGGTCCAACATGGGTTCTTACCTCCCCCCGTACTCTGGGATACTCGCGTCTTAGCCTACAGCGACGGCGAACTCTTCAACGTGATCTCCAATGGCATCCGGAACATGCCCGGCTATGACAAGCAAATCCCTGAAAAAGACCGTTGGGCCATCGTGGCCTATGTCCGTGCGATTCAAAAATCACACCAAGGCACCCTCGCCGATATCCCGGCTGGTGCGCGCGTCATTCAACTAGCCGCCCCTGAAAAACCAAAGGCTGCGACATCCGATGCAAAAGAAGTAACCAAAGCCCCCAAGTCGAAAAAGTCCAAGACGGAGAAATAACGTGAAGCACCAAGACAGTCCCCAACTCGCCGGGTTTCTGGCCAACCAATTTCCGCTTATCGCTTTTGCCGTGGGTACCGCAGGCCTTGCGCTTAGCGCGATCTCCTACTTGGTGAACCCTGAACGGTTCTTTTTCTCATATTTAACCGCCTTTATGTTTTTCCTGACGATTACCCTTGGGGCATTGTTTTTTGTGACGATCCAAAACCTCGTCCGCTCTGGCTGGAGTGTGGTCGTCCGTCGGATTCCCGAGCAGATGATCAGCAACTTCGGCCTGATGGCCCTGTTCTTTATCCCCATTTTGTTTGGACTTCACACGCTGTATGAGTGGACCCACCCTGCCGTCGTCGCGGGCGACCATCTTTTAATCACCAAATCAGGATATTTGAACCTCAAATTCTTTTTGATTCGGGTTGTGTTTTATTTTAGTGTCTGGATTTTATTGGCCAGGACCTACTTTACACGGTCCACCACCCAAGACCAAACGGGTGATCCAACCCTAACCCTAAAAAATCAAACCACCTCCACCTACGGCATTTTATTATTTGCCATCACGATCACCTTTTCAGCGGTGGATTGGGTCATGTCTTTGACCCCCCATTGGTTCTCGACCATGTTTGGGGTTTACATCTTTGCGGGGTCAACGGTGGCATCGCTTGCGGCCATCAGTCTCTTGGCCATGATCTTGCGAAAAGCCGGCTATCTGGCCAACACTATTCGTATCGATCACTACCATGATCTGGGGAAGCTACTTTATGGCTTCAATATTTTTTGGTCCTACATCGCGTTTAGCCAATACTTTCTGATTTGGTATGCCAATATTCCAGAAGAAACATTCTGGTTTACAGATCACTTCCGAGGCTCTTGGAATAGTGTAGGTATCTTGCTGGCCGTGGGCCACTTTGGGATTCCCTTCCTCTTGTTCATGTCACGTCACGTGAAACGTAATCTCGTCACCCATGCCATGATGGCCGTGTGGTTCCTCTTTATCCACTTTGTAGATCTCTACTGGATCATTATGCCGAACGTCTCCAAAGCCGGGGTGACCTTTGCTTGGGTGGATATTACAGCCCTCTTGGGAATTGGGGGTATTTATATCGGCGTCTTATTCACACGAATGAAAAAATACCCGCTCTTCCCAGTGAAAGACCCACGGTTGAGTGATTCCATGCACTTTGAGAACGTTTAAAAGGAGCGCCCATGTCTGATCATCACCACGGTACTATCAACCACGACACCTCAGAACCCTATATCAAGGCCATTGTATGGGGGGTTCTGATCACCACAGCCTTCACCCTTTTTATGGTTAAAGTCGGATTAGAAATCCACAAATCCATGTCCTCTCATGAAAAAGATCAAAAAGAAAACGTGTCTGATACGGCCGACGTAAAATCGTTGCGCGCTGAAGAACAGGTCACCCTCACCCAATACACGCTCACTGACAAGGCGAAGGGTACGGTTGTTTTGCCCATCGCAGTGGCAATGGATCGCGTCGTGGCGGCATACCAAGGGCAAAAATGAAGGTTACCCAGCGCTGTATTTTCACCCTTCTGGGGTTTTTAGGGTTAGCCCTCACCACTGTTGCGGCAGAGCCCTTACCCGCTGGGCTCAAAAACGTCGGGATTACCGAAAAAATTGGATCCAGCATCCCCCTCAATGCCACGTTTAAAGATGAGCAAGGCCAGCCGGTTCGTCTGGGCCACTATTTTGCAACCGGGCGTCCTGTTATCCTCAACCTCGTTTATTTCAATTGCCCCATGCTCTGTAACCTGGTGTTGGATGGGTTCATTGACGGCCTCAAAGGGCTCCCACGCCTCGACTACGGAAAAGACGTGGAGATCATCACGGTCAGCATCGACCCGAATGACACCCCGAAGGCCGCCCAAGAATTTAAGCAAAAATACATGTCCCTCCTCAAAAATCCGAAGGGCGCCGATCACTGGCATTTCTTAGTCGGCGCGCCCAATGAATTGATCCAGCTCTCCCGTTCCGTCGGCTTTAACTACGCCTACAACCCCACCACCAAACAATTTGCCCATGCGGCCGCCCTCTTTGTGTTGACCCCGGAGGCCAAAGTCGCTCGCTATCTTTATGGCACGGAATATAAGCCGTTTAACATCAAAATGGCCCTCCTAGAAGCGAAGCAAAACAAGATGATTTCAAGCGTAGAAAGAGTACTGCTCTTTTGTTATAATTACGACGCCCATGAAGGGGGCTATGTGCTCTATGCCATGCGCATCATGCGGCTGGGTGCAGGAATAACCGTTGGGTTATTAGCTGTGTTCCTCATCCGGCTCAGTAGAAAAACAAAGCAGCAACCCCCCATTCCACCCACAGACGAGGAAAGTGTGCAATGACGAATACGCCTAAAGCCGAGATATTAATTTCTAAGGGAGGGTTCTGGTTCCCCGAAGCAATTTCAACGCAAGCCCATCAAGTCGACCAGATTTTCCATTTTATTCTTTGGGCATCCATCATTCTATTTTTAATCCTCACGGTCGTCGTGGGGTACTTCCTCTACAAATACAAACGCACCCCTGAAAATACCTACGCTAAAAAGCACGTGACCCACAATAACGTCCTCGAAATCACGTGGACGGTCATCCCCTTAGTTTTGGTTTTGTTTATTTTTTACTGGGGCTATTCAGGGTACCTCAAGATGACCATTCCACCCGCAAACGCCAGCGAGATCCGGGTCACGGGCCGCAAATGGATGTGGCAATTTGATTACCCCAATGGGAACAAAAGTATTGGTGAGCTCGTGGTGCCGGTGCATACCCCCATTCGACTGGTGATGTCCTCTGAAGATGTGCTTCATAGTTTCTTTGTGCCGAACTTCCGTGTGAAACGTGACCTGGTGCCCAATCGCTATACGCGCATCTGGTTTGAGGCCAAGCGAACGGGGAATTTCCAAATCTTCTGTGCCGAATTCTGTGGCGATGGACACTCGGACATGATGGGCGTGGTCCGCGTAGTGACCGCCTCGGAATACCAAAAATGGTTGAAAGAATCGGGTGCCGCTGCCTCAGAAGGCGTGCCGCTGGATCAATTGGGTGAAAAATTGTACACCTCCAAAGGATGTAATGCCTGCCATTCCACAGACGGATCGGCCAAAGTAGGGCCAAGCTGGAAGGGGATTTACGGTGCAACGCATACGCTTGCAAGTGGACAGACCGTAAAAGTCGATGATAACTATATTCGGGAGTCCATGGTGGATCCCAAAGCAAAAGTGACGGCGGGGTTCCAGCCGGTCATGCCACCCTTTGCTGGGTTACTCAACGACCGTGAAATAGCGGGTCTGATCGAATACATTAAGAAGTTGAAGTAGGAAGGAAGTGAGCCCCGCGCATGAGTGAATCAGCCCCCGTCAAAGACAATTATCTCAATTCTCCCAAGGGCATTTGGTCTTGGATTTACACCCTCGATCACAAACGCATAGGGATTATGTATCTGGCAGCCATCTCCGTCGCCTTTATCCTGGGCGGTATTTTTGCCCTTCTCCTCCGGCTAGAGCATCTAAATCCAGGCCCATTACTTTTTACAGCGAAACAGTACAATCAGCTCTTCACCCTCCACGGTGCAATCATGGTGTTCTTGTTTATTGTGCCGTCCATCCCTGCCTCTCTGGGTAACTTTATTTTGCCGATGCAGCTGGGGGCCAAGGATGTGGCGTTTCCGAGGCTCAATCTCACGAGCTATTACATCTACCTCATCGGGGCTATTTTTTGTATTTATTCGATGATCGCAGGGGCTGCGGATACCGGATGGACCTTCTATACCCCTTATTCCTCCACCACTGATACCAGTGTGATTTCGATGACCCTGGGGGCCTTTATCTTAGGCTTTTCTTCCATTTTGACCGGGATTAATTTTCTCGTGACGATTCACAAAATGCGGGCTCCCGGCATGAGCTGGTTTAAAATGCCCCTCTTCATTTGGGCGTTATACGCCACGGCCATTATCCAAGTCCTAGCCACGCCAGTGCTCGCAATAACCCTGTTATTGTTAGTGTTAGAGCGGACGATGAACATCGGGATCTTCAACCCAGCCTTGGGGGGGGATCCAGTCTTATTCGAACACTTTTTCTGGTTCTATAGCCACCCGGCTGTGTACATCATGATTCTTCCGGCCATGGGCGTGATCAGTGAGCTCATCACGGCCTTTTGTAAGCGGGATATCTTTGGGTACAAGCTGGTCGCCTACTCGAGTATCGCGATTGCCATTATCGCCTTCTTGGTGTGGGGACACCACCTGTTCGTCTCAGGTCAATCGGACGCCGCAAATAGCATATTCTCGTTGCTGACGTTCTTGGTGGGGATTCCCTCTGGGATTAAGGTCTTCAACTGGATTGCCACGATGTACAAAGGCACCATTGATTTCAAGACCCCATTCTTGTACGCCCTGTCCTTCCTAGCCCTCTTCTGTATTGGGGGATTTACTGGGATTATGCTCGGCGCGCTCTCCTTCGATGTCTTCGCACATGACACCTACTTTGTGGTGGCGCACTTCCATTACGTGATGATGGGCGGGGTGGTCATGGCGTTCTTGGGGGGATTGCATTACTGGTGGCCCAAGATGTTCGGGAAAATGTACAGCGAATTCTGGGGGCGCATCGCCTGTGCCTTGATTTTTATTGGCTTTAACATGGTCTTCTTCACCCAATTCATTCTCGGTTCCAAAGGGATGCCCCGCCGTTATTTTAACTATCTCGATCAGTATCAGCCGCTCCATGCCTTCTCCACCTACGGGAGTTGGGTATTGGGATTAGGGCTGTTACTCGTCTTGATCTATCTGATTGACTCCCTTGTGGATGGGAAACCCGCCCCGGCCAATCCTTGGGGAGCACTGACCCTAGAATGGCAAACGGACTCTCCACCCATTACAGAAAATTTCACGCATACTCCAGAGGTACACCATGGCCCTTATGCGTTTGATAAGGTGAAGCCATCATGACAACCAAAGTGACCCAATTCGTTAAACATCAGGTGGCCCACCACTTCGACAATGCAGAACACGAGTTCGATGCCGCGAAGCTGGGAATGTGGGCCTTTCTGATCCAAGAAATCCTCTTCTTCGGCGGTCTTTTTGTCGCCTATTTCATCTTCAGAGCCATGTACCCGGCCATGTTTGTGGAAGCCCATCATCATCTCTCTTGGCAGTTGGGTGGGTTGAACACTATTTTCCTCATCACCAGCAGCTTCACCATGGCCATGGCGGTCCGCAGTGCTCAGGTCAGCCAGAAAAACAAGCTTATCCTCTTCCTTGTGCTGACCTTCTTGTTTGCGGGTGGCTTTATGTGTGTCAAATACGTCGAGTATATGACCAAGATCCATCATGGCTATTTGCCCGCCAAATGGTTTTTTGGAACCGGGACTTTTGATACGGAACCCCTCTTTTTTGGCCTGTATTTCACCATGACGGGCTTGCACGGGTTGCACGTCCTGATCGGGATGGGGCTCATTGCTTGGCTTATCATTCGCTCGAATCGTGGCGAATTCCACAAAGACTATTACACGCCAGTAGAAATGGTCGGTCTATACTGGCACTTGGTTGACTTGATTTGGATTTTCTTGTTCCCATTACTCTATTTGATTGGATAATCACATGGCATCACAACAACATCACCATCACGTTGCCCCTGTAAAATATTATGTCGCGACATTTGCGACACTTTTGGCGCTGACGATTCTCACCGTCGCAGTCGCCCAATTTGATTTTGGCGCGATGAACATTGTCATTGCGATGGGGGTTGCCGTCTGCAAAGCCTCCTTGGTGTTGATGTTTTTTATGGGCCTACTCTGGGACAAAAAAATCAACGCGGTATTTTTCCTGACGGGTTTGTTGTTCTTGGGGCTTTTCATTGGTTTTTGTGTGCTGGATATTGGGTATAGAGGGGATACGGACCCTGTGGAATCGCTCCAGTACGGCGTTAAAGTTCCAGTGCGTCATGCCGAAGCCGAGCATTAACAGCGAGCGTTCATAGCCGGGCGAAGCCCGAGGAGGACCCATCTCATGTTTGATCTTTACAAAGAAATTAAAAATACGGTGTCTGGGCTTAACGATGGGCTTCGAATAGCCGTTTCGAACGCAGACAACTTCACCACCCCCGGTTACAAATACACCTACGCCTCCTTCACAACGGTCTTCAGCCGCGTCAAATCTGGCGGAACGGACAAGATCAACCCAGTCGAATATCCCGGTAGCATGACCTTAGGGTCCACCACCACGGACTTTACCCAAGGCCCCATTACCTTCGGGACGGGGATGGATGTCGCCATCGTCGGTGAAGGATTTATACCGATGACCAATGCCGCAAATGAAACAGGAACCAGCGACCTGGTCTATACCCGCGCGGGCCGTTTTCAAGTGGATTTTAACAACCAATTTGTGGTAGATTCCTTTGGCCGAAAAGTGTTCGGATTCAAGGTAGATGCCAACGGCAATAAAATCAGCAACGATCTGGTCCCGATCCAAACCAATGGAAGCAATGACGTCGGATTTTTAGATGATGGGGTCTTTGTCTCCAGCTACCAAAAAAACAAAGACGATGTCAAAAACGGCGTCGCAAGCCCCACAAAAACCACTCCCATGTATAAACTCGCCCTCACGACGTTCCCGAACAAGCAGGGGCTGACCCTCACCCAAGGCGGGGCATGGCACGAAACCTTGGCCTCAGGTCAACATTTGACGGCGGGGGCCTCCAAGGAAGGGAGCTACGGATCAATTCGTGGCGCTTCTCTGGAATCCTCCAACATCGACGTGGCGAAAGTCGCCCTGGATTTGGCGATACTCAACCGGGGGTTTTCTGCAGTGCAAGGGGTGATCGACGACGTGAATAAGATCCTCTCGGGTCTGATCAGTAAGCTGCAGTAGCGGCGGATGAACGTCCGAATTAGCCAATCACCACCCCAAATTGAAGGGGAAATCACCGACATCCCTGGCGATAAATCCATTTCCCATCGTGCGATTATGATCGGCGCTTTGGCCCAAGGCATTAGCCGCTACAGCAATTTTTTATTTGGGGAAGATTGCTTGGCGACCCTCTCCCATTTCCGAAAGATGGGCATTGAGATTCAAGCTGATTCCCAGACCAAAACGGTCGAAATCCACGGGAAGGGCAAGCAGGGACTAACCGCCCCACCGGCGCCCCTCGATTGTGGAAATTCAGGGACCACGATTCGCCTGATGACGGGGCTCATGGCCGCGCAAGCGTTTCCCAGTACCTTGACCGGTGATGGGAGTATCCAAAAACGACCGATGAAACGGGTGATCGATCCGCTGACCGACATGGGCGCGCAGATTCAAGGCACCGAACGCCCTGGAAAAACCGAGTCCTATCCCCCCCTTCACTTTACCCCGGTGCCAAGGCTAAAAGCGATGGACTATCGCCTGCCAGTGGCCAGTGCCCAGGTGAAATCCGCCATTCTCTTGGCGAGCCTCTATGCAGACGGCACAACGCGGATCATCGAGCCCGAGCGCTGCCGCGATCACACGGAACGCATGCTCGCTTGGTACGGCGCGGATCTCCACCGTCAGGGGACGACCATTCTCAGTTCAGGGGCACAACCCCTCGTCAGTCCGAGCGCTGAGCCGATCGCCATCCCCGCGGATATCTCGTCAGCGGCCTTCTACATCGTCCTGGGGCTTATTTTTGATAGCTCTGATCTAAAGATAGCGGGAGTGGGGCTAAATCCAACCAGGGACC
>JAHFCZ010000048.1 GCA_023249285.1 bacterium
AGAGGCCATTAAATTTATTCATCAAATTTATAGCCCTCACAAAAAACGACTTTTCTGGCAGATCCAAGCCGATTTTGCTGCGATTCTCCCCCAAGAAACCACGCCAGTCCCGCTGCTGAGTGTGACCGATAACGAAACCATGCTGACCCCGTCTTTGGCCTACCAATACGGCGCAACTGTTATTGAACCGACGTTTAAGGGCTCTTTTGTCAAAGACAAAGAAACCGCCAAATACTACAAACGCATGCCGGAGCTGGAGCATATTTATCAGCAGGATTTGATTGATTTGTTTTCGGAACATGACTTGGCCCTGATGTTGCAATCGCCAGGGGATATCGCCTTATTCTTGGACATTGTCGTCCCGACCTTGGTTGAGCGTGGCTGGATCGTCCACAACAACGCGGACAACGCATGGCCTTACAGGAAATGGCCCGATTGATGGTCGAAAACAAGGGCTATTTGAAGACCAAGTCCGGCTACGTTCGCATTGATAGCCAATCCCAACAAGAACTCCAAACCCTCCATAAATTGGGGGCCTTTAAAGCTGACAAAAAGTTTACACGGGCGGAGATTATCCCGCTGATTGCGACGTCTCAAGTCACGGGTCAAAATGCGGATGCCCAAGGATGGATTGATCGGCTCAAGCATCTCCACACGACGGGGCATTGCGCACCGGGCCCTGGATTCAAGGGGGAGCTGCGGGATTATCAACAATTTGGTCTCAACTGGATGCACTTCTTATCTCAAACTGAATTGGGGGGAGTTTTGGCCGACGACATGGGCTTGGGGAAAACCATTCAAGCCATTGCGTTTTGCTCGCAATTGAAGGGCAAGGCCCCCGTCCTCGTCGTTGGCCCCACCAACGTTATTTACAACTGGGAAAATGAGATCAAGAAATTCTTACCCTCCGCCAAGGTCATGATCTACAGCGGGTCTAACCGTGTGGCACTCGTGGATAAGATGGAGAAAGTGGACTTTGTAATCACCACCTTTGGGATCGTTAAAAATGATGAAGAGTGGCTGTCGAGCTTGAATTTTAAGGCTATTTTTGTGGATGAAGCCCAATACATTAAAAATCCCCTGGCCCAGATTTCCAAATCCATTAAAACGCTCAAGGCTGATTTCAAATTAGTCATGACGGGGACCCCGATTGAAAACCATCTCCAAGACTTGTGGAATTTATTTGATTTTGTGATGCCGGGATATCTGGGTCCGAAGCGTGAATTTGATGCCTTGGTTAAAGATGGGCATACAGAAATGCTCAAAATCAAGGTCAAACCCTTTGTCATGCGCCGTGAAAAACGGGAAGTCCTCCAATCTTTGCCTGAAAAAACCGAGATTTTGCTCAAGTGCCCCATGTCTTCGGCGCAACGGCAGCTCTATGAAACCGTGCTTGAGGCTGTAAAACGGGGCATTAAAAACTCTGTGGGTAAAACGGAGCGGTTAAACGTGCTGACCTCCCTTTTGAAGCTGCGACAGGTCTGTACCCACCCTGCCCTTTTGCCAGAGCTCTTGGACAAGGACGTGGAGTCGGCCAAGTTTGATCTGGCGACCAAAACCATCTCCGAATTGATCGAAGAAGGCCATAAAGTAGTGTTTTTCTCGCAATTCACCCAAATGTTGGATATTTTCCAAAAGTGGAGTACTCAAGAAAAGATCTACACCGAGCGGATTGATGGCAGTGTCACTGGCAAAAACCGCAGCCAGGCTGTGGATCGATTCCAGGGCCATGTGGGCGCAGGATTATTTTTGATCTCACTCAAGGCCGGCGGTGTCGGGATTAACCTGACCAGTGCAGACTATGTCATCCACATGGACCCGTGGTGGAACCCTGCGATTGAATCTCAAGCCACGGACCGGGTCCACCGGATGGGCCAACAAAACAAGGTTATCGTCTATAAAATGATTACCGAAGGCACGATCGAGGAGAAAATCCAGCTCCTTCAAGAAAGCAAAAAGTCCCTGCTCGCCCAGATCATCGATATTGACTCTGTGGCAGACAAGGCGATTAATTTTGACGAGATTGCAGCCCTCTTGGCCTAGATTGTCGATATGCTCTAGAAGTGGGCCCTAGGCGGCGCCTTCACTTTTGACTTGGGTGGCTAATTCTTGGACAAAGGCCTGTGCATTTGCCAAAACCTCTTTCCCCCCAACAGCTTTAACAATTTTTAAGTATGAACCCTCTGGCGTCCCCTGTATATACGCCATCAACGCCACTAAGGGGGCGACCAGTTCGTCGAAGCGTTTGGTTGTATCCTCACATGGTGTTAGTAGTGGGCTGAGGTGGTTCAAATTTTTGTCAGTGGTCAATTCCACAAACCTTCGTAGGCTTGCGATAACGCTTTCCAGGTTTGCCTCTTTTTGTTCAAATGGACTTTCCGGGATCGCTAATTCAAGGAATTTGTCCAGCAATGGCAGGGTTTTTTCCCGTACGGTTTGGGGAATGAGGCTAGCTTGTGCAGGATCCGCCATTAGCCTCTGAATTTCACCCACCACATCCAGCAATGCACTGGTCAACGCCGCACTCTTTACGTGAGTTTTTTTGTCGTCATGTCCCCGTGCGTCTAGGTAAGCGTCAAACGCGTCCAACAATGGTTTCCACTCGGGAAAAGGTTTATAATAGTTTTTTGCCATTTCCTCCCAGAAAGATAATGCTAACCCGAATGTATTTTCATACGCCTGGTACTCAGGGTTGGTCGTTACTGTCGAAAATGTCGGATAGGTTAAGTGCATCTTTAACTTGCCGCCCTTAACGGGGCTACCGAAATCGCCAATGTACACTTCGTCATTGTGGCCAATAAATATGTTCGCTGGTTTTAAATCACGGTGAGGGGGGAATTGGAGCGCAGCCTCAAAACCCTTCCGTGCTAGATAGTCCATTTCTTCAACAAATCCGCGGTGGTCTTGTGCAAGAGCAAACCTTTGCAGATGTCTGTCTCCGGCGGCCGCCATCTTGTGCATCACGAGTGCACTTCTCAGGATGGCAGGTTCGTCGTTTCTTCTAGAGAAATAAAAAACAACTGGCACATCGGAGTGAAGTGGAACGGGTTTAGCCCCCGTATAGTCGCTGGGCACACTCGCTTGGCTCGCCATCTGTGCAAAAGCCTCTTCCAAGGCAATCATAAATTCACGTGAGCCCCCACTGGGCAATTTTCCCAACCATCCTGCACGAGTGTCTTCATTGATTGTTTTGGTAGCATAGGCGGTGGTCTCTGTGAGATCACTGGATTTCACTGCAACATGTCTTACTTTTGAATTCCCCCCGGATTTGGCGCCTTTTGGACCCTCTGCATCTATCTTTTCTGCAAACGCAATTGTAAACGGTTCACTTGTCGTAGGGTTATGGACATGGAGCGTTGTCTGACTTACCCCTGGGACTTTTTTTTGATAGGCCGCAAAATGGAAGCTTCTCTCCAATTTATCGGCCAGCTCGTTCACATCTACAGGTGTTATCCCGTATTGGTTGGCGAATGCGTCACTATTTGTACGAATCTTTGCAACAAGGGTATTCGCCGCATCGATCATCCTCGCCATATATTTTGCCATATTCACAATATAGCTCGCATCTTTTTGAGGATTTACCCCCCACATTTTGAAGAGTGCTTGATAGGCGGGGTTATTGGTGATCTCTTCTGGAATGGGATTCCCTGGCGTTAATGCCGCCAACGGTGTCACCATATGCCGCATCAGATCGAATGAAATCGGTTTTTGGGCGGATGCCAACTGCGCAAATTGGGCCTCGTTCGTGCTCATGGCTACCGCGGGTAGTATAGGCGTTTCTGGCGGCGTGACAACGACAGGAGAATGGCCTAATCTTCTGCGTCGCACGCCCAGCCTTGGTGGCCCAGTGGGTTCGCCTTTTGGAGGGGCGGGGCTAAAAACCTTGGTGGGGCTGGATGCGCCAGAGGAGGTTCCAGAGGAGGGGTCAGACGGTGGTGGGGTTAATACACTTGGTGTGGGTTCTTCCTGAATCGTAGTAAAACTTTGCAACTGCCCAGGGCGGATACTCGGCACTACAGGCATGTATCTGAAGCTTCCAGAACGATCTCCAGGCATACCCAATGGGGCTAGTCGCTTTGTACTTTGCGCAACAGTCTTTGTAAACATGGTCAATCATTCTCCATCGGATTTTGATACTCTAACCTAACTATTATCGGTAGATCTTCAAAAAAATTTCACAATATTTTAAACAACCGTTTAAATTTAAAGTTTAGTACAATCGGTGCTACAATTTTTGGCTTATGACACTTCAGGATATTTTTCGGCATAAAATTGTGGTTTTAGATGGAGCGATGGGCACCTCGTTACAGACCATGGAGCTCACGGCTGAGGATTTTGGCGGCGAAGACTACAATGGGTGTAATGAATATTTGGTCCTGACGAAGCCGTCAGCGATTACAGCTGTCCACGAGTCCTATTTGGAAGCCGGGGCCGATGTTATTGAAACGAATACGTTCGGTGGGACGGATATTGTCCTCGCTGAATATGACCTCCAGCATTTGACGGATGAGATGAACTTGGCTGCGGTGCGTTTGGCAAGAGCGGCCTGTGATCGCTTTTCCACGCCGGAGAAGCCCCGCTTTGTGGCCGGGGCCATGGGCCCTACCACGAAATCTTTGTCGGTTACTGGCGGCATTACCTTTGATGAGATGGCCCGATCCTACGCACAGCAAGCAAAGGCCCTTATTGTGGGCGGTAGCGACTATTTGCTGTTGGAGACAGCTTTGGATACCTTGAATTTAAAAGCTGCCTATATTGGGTGTTTAGAGGCCTTTGAGGCGACCGGCAAGACATTGCAGGTCGCCATATCCGGGACCATTGAAACGATGGGGACCATGTTGGCCGGACAGGGTGTAGAAGCCCTTTATACCTCTGTCGCCCATATGAAGCCGCTGTACATCGGCTTGAACTGTGCCACTGGCCCTGCATTTATGCGGGATCACATCAGGACCTTGGCACAGATTTCAGAATTTCCCGTGGCGGTGGCGCCGAACGCTGGCATCCCCGACGGGGATGGGGTTTACCCCGAGGGCCCTGAGGCCCTCGCCAGCGTTCTTTCCCAGTTTGCGGCTGAAGGCTGGGTGAACATGGTGGGCGGGTGTTGTGGAACAACACCCGCCCACATTGCTGCGCTGGCGTCTCAGATGGCGAAGGTCAGCCCCCGCCCCATGGTCGGCGAGTCGGTCTCCCGGATTTCGGGGACAGAGGCCTTGGTATTGGAAGATTCGGGGCGCCCCTATATCGTCGGTGAGCGCACCAACGTTATTGGGTCCCGTGCATTTAAAGCCCTGATCACAGAAGAGAAATTTGAAGAAGCGGCTGAAATTGCGCGTAAGCAAGTCCGTGCCGGCGCCCATATCATCGATGTGTGCCTGTCTAACCCTGACCGAGATGAAGTGACCGATATTACCCAGTTTTTGCAGCTGGTCACCAAGTTTGTCAAAGTGCCGCTGATGATCGACTCCCAAATGGCCGAGGTGGTGGAGTCCGCGTTTAAGCTCACCCAAGGCAAATGCATTTTGAACTCCGTGAACCTGGAAGATGACGGCAAAGCCTGCAAGACACTATTGCCGTTGGTGAAAAAATACGGGGCTGCGGTGGTCGTCGGTTGTATTGAAAGTGAAATGGCCGTCACCGCTCAAGAGAAATTGGCGGTTGCTAAGAAATCCCATCAAATTATTACCGAAGAGTATGGCATCCCCGAAGAAGACATTATTTTTGACCCCTTGGTCTTCCCTTGTGGCACCGGGGACGAAAAATATTTTGGCTCCGGCAAAGAGACGATTGAAGGGGTACGCTTAATCAAAGAAACCTTCCCCCGCTGTAAAATGACCTTGGGGATTTCCAATGTCTCATTTGGATTACCCGCCGCTGGGCGTGAAGTCCTGAACACCGTCTTTTTGTATTACTGCACGAAGGCCGGCCTGGACACGGCCATTGTGAACGCCGAAAAGCTGGAGCGCTTTGCCAATATTTCAGAAGAAGAACGCAAGCTCTGCGATGAGTTGCTCTGGTACAACACAGAAAACGGGAATGACCCGGTCGCCAATTTTGCCGCCCATTTTCGGGACAAGAAAGTCGTCGAAAAAGTCGTCGATTTGAGCACCCTCACGATTCAGGAACGCTTGGAAATCAACATTGTTCAGGGCACCAAAGAGCATCTTATCCTCAATCTGGATGAAGCCCTCCAGCAATGGGATCCCCTCGGGGTTATTAATGGGCCCTTGATGGCTGCGATGGACATTGTGGGCCGAATGTTTAATGAAAACGAGCTCATTGTAGCCGAGGTCTTGCAATCGGCCGAAGTCATGAAGGCCGCCGTGGCTCATCTTGAGCAATTTATGTCTAAAGAAGACATCACTGTTCGGGGCACCCTGCTCCTGGCCACCGTCAAAGGGGACGTGCACGACATTGGTAAAAACTTAGTTCAGATCATTTTGGGAAATAATGGGTATAGGGTTATCGATTTGGGGATCAAATGTCCCCCCGAAACGTTGATCGCCGCCACCCAAGAACATCAACCGGATTTAATCGGACTTTCCGGGCTCTTGGTCAAATCTGCTCAGCAAATGGTGACCACCGCAGCGGATTTAAAGGCCTCTGGGATTTCCATCCCGATTTTGGTGGGGGGAGCTGCCTTGACGCACCAGTTTACAAGCACACGAATTGCACCGGAATATAATGGCCCCGTCATCTATTGCAAGGATGCCATGACCGGGCTTTCGGTCTCTAACCAGCTGATGGACCCCGCCAAGCGAACGTCTTTTTTGTCTCAGCATACCCAAACCAGTCAAGACATTGTCCAAAATGCGGCACCTGCCCGAGGGGCCTCAAAACGGGAGCACAAACAAAAGCTGGTCTTTGATCACAGCCAGATTCAGGCCAAAGCCCCGCATTTTAATCCCGTTGTGATCGACGGAGATTTACGCCAAATTTGGGATAAAATTAATCCACAAATGCTCTATGGGAACCACTTGGGCATTAAAGGAAATTACCATAGCCTCCTCCAAAAAGAAGACCCCAAGCTCCTTAAATTTGTTACGTTGATGGATACCCTTAAGACCAAAATTTTGAATGAAGATTTGCTGCATGCAAAGGCCGTTTATCAATTTTTTAAGGTCAAACCCGAGGGTAATGCCATTCACTTTTTTGACCCTACTGGCACCACGGTTATTGAAACCTTTGAATTTCCCAGACAAACGGAAGGCTTGGGTCTTTGTTTGACTGACTTTTTAAACCCTGAAGGCGACGTAATTTGTGCCTTTGTGGCCACTTGCGGAGATGGGGTTGCCCATATTGCCAAAACCATGATGGACAAGGGCGATTATTTTGAGTCGCATGCGCTTTCGGCCCTTGCCCTGGAGTCTGCCGAAGGCTTTGCAGAGTGGCTACACCAGGATATCCGATCCCACTGGGGCATCCCCGATCCGGCGGATATTCAATTGGCCGATATTTTTAAGCTCAAATACACCGGCATTCGGGTCTCGTTTGGCTATCCAGCCTGCCCCAATTTAGAAGATCAAGAAAAACTATTCCGGCTACTGCATCCCGACTCTCGCATCGGCGTCACCTTATCGGAGGAGTTTATGATGTCGCCGGAGGCCTCCGTTTCAGCCCTGGTCTTCCATCATCCTCAAGCACGATATTTTACTATTGCTGAGTAACTTTTTTGACCCAATCGCGGTGATTTTGATACCAAATCAACGTATTGGCCAACCCTTCTTCGAAGGTGACTTTGGGGGTCCACCCTAGCTCGCGAGTGGCCTTAGAAAAATCAATCGCATAGCGAAAATCATGGCCTAGTCGATCGGTCACAAATTCGATCAGATCTTCGGATTTGTTCAGCATTTTTAAAATCTGTTTGACCACGTCCAGGTTTTCCCGCTCCGCATCCCCCCCGAAATTATAGACTTCGCCAGGCGTCCCCTTTTCCAGGACATCGGCCACCCCATGACAATGGTCTTCCACATAAATCCAGTCTCGGACGTTTTTCCCAGCACCATACACCGGGAGTTTTTGGTCCGCTTGCGCGTGGGTAATCATGAGGGGAATGAGCTTTTCAGGCAGCTGGTACGGGCCATAGTTGTTGGAACACCTCGTGATCATCGCCGGGAAATTGTGGGTATGATAGAAGGCCCGAACCAAGAGGTCTGAAGCGGCCTTGGAGGCTGAATATGGGCTATTGGGCTGGAGGGGGGTCTCTTCGGTGAATTTCCCTGTTTCACCCAAGGTCCCATAGACCTCGTCGGTTGAGACATGGACAAAACGTTGGACTTGATATTGCCTTGCGAGATCTAATAAATTCTGGGTTCCGAGCACATTCGTGAGCACAAAGGGTCGGCCATCGATAATACTGCGATCCACGTGAGATTCTGCCGCAAGATGGACCACCGCATCGGGCTTAAACTTGGCAAAAATAGGGGCTAGCGCGTCTTTGTCGACAATGTCCACGTTATGGAAACGGTAATGGGGATCTGATGCAAAATCTTGGGTGGTTTCCAAATGCCCTGCGTAGGTCAAGGCATCCACGTTATGGATCCGCAGGTCAAGGCCGTAGCGCCTGCGCAAAATACGGATAAAATTGGAGCCGATAAAACCGGCGCCTCCGGTCACAATAATAGTATTCATTTGCTTATTATGGAGGCATTAGCCGCGCAGAGCAAGTTTACTTATTTTTGCTTTAACATGGAAAATTTGGGGGTATCAGGCTATGATCAGGGTAAGATGAGTATCCACCCTATTGCGTCTTCAGTTGCTGATTTGGAGTTTGTGGGACGCTGCCTTTTGGCGATGGTCCTTGGGGGGATTATCGGTTTGGAGCGTGAATTTAAGCTCAAGCCCGCCGGGATTAAAACCCACATGCTCATTTGTCTGGGTGCTACGGCCCTGACCTTTTTGTCCTTTCAAATGTCGTTTAACGGGGACCCTTCACGGATTGCCGCCCAGATCGTCTCTGGGATCGGTTTTATTGGGGGGGGTGCCATTCTCCATTCCCATAAAATGGTCCAAGGATTGACCACGGCTGCGACCTTATGGGCAGCCGCCTCTTTGGGGATGTTGATTGGGGCAGGCTATGTCTTCGCGTCCTGTGCCTTTACCCTTATTTGTCTGGTGATTTTGGTATTCTCCACGCAAATGTCCTCCACCAAACTTATTCGCAAGAATTATAGTGTCTCCATGGAAATCGCTGACCCGGATGTCCTCTCCGAAATTGATTTGATTATCGGGCATACGGAGATTTCCGTAGACAGTAAAATCCTTTCTCGTAAAAAGCGGCTCCATCTGGATATCAACTACTACGCGACCCCGCTCTCTCAGCATGTCTTTATGAAACGCATCCTCACGCTTCGCGGGGTAGGACAGGTTCTGTACGTGTGATCGGGATTACATTGGGAGACCCGGGGGGCATTGGGCCGGAAGTCGTCAAAAAAGCATTGGACACCCTTCAATTGAGCGTCCCTGTCACTTGTTTTGGGCCACAAGGCGATATCCAAACAGGCGACTTTCCCATTACACTCGGTGCGCCAAGTGCAGGCAACGGACACCATGCCTACCAAGCTATAGCATTGGCCGTCAAATGGGTCCAAAGCGACCCTGGACGCGTCTTGGTCACAGCGCCGATTAGTAAGACCTCGATGGCGATGGCCGGGGCCCCAGCCTTTGATCACACGACTCTGCTGGCCCAGCTCACGGGTACGGAAAACGTCCGCATGGGGTTTTACAGCCCAACGCTGTCCACCGTACTCCACAGTATCCATATCCCACTCGCCAAAGTCCCTGACACGCTCACCGCAGAGTCCCTCGCCCTAACAGCAACACGCGCCTTTCAATTTGCAAAAGACTTGGGGATAAACGCACCGCGCATGTCCTTAGCTGGGCTGAATCCCCATGCTGGAGAAGGTGGGCTCATGGGCGATGAAGAGCGCCAGATTTTGACACCTTTTGTGGCGGCTTGGAATCAAGCGCATCCTGAATGTTTGATTTCAGGGCCCTACCCCCCAGACACGCTTTACCACCGTGCCCACAAAGGGGAGTTTGATATGGTGATCTCCTTGTACCACGACCAAGGCCTGATTCCCTTGAAACTTATTGCCTTTGACCGTGCCGTGAATGTGACGCTTGGTTTGCCTTTTGTACGAACCTCCCCGGATCATGGCACGGCGTTCGAGATCGCTGGTCAAGACAAAGCCAACCCTTCCGCCATGATTGCGGCGATTGAAACCGCATTGAGATTGTCCTATGCGCGCCGATAAACCACCTGCTTTTACCCGACAGCCCCGTCAAAACAAACGCCTGGGGCAGGTGTTTTTGAAGGACCAAAATACCATGCACAAGATTGTGGACGCCGCAACGCTATCCCCCACCGATCAGGTCATTGAAATTGGATGCGGAGAAGGCTGGATGTCGTTCGAGCTAGCCCAGAAATGTGGGGCCCTCGCCATTATGGAGCTGGACCCCTACTTTCTCCAGATGACCCAAGACCGTTTGGCTGAATTTACGCACGTCCAGTATTTCCCCGGCGATGCCCTAAAAACAACCTTGGCGCCCATCCCCTTTGAAAGATTCAAAATGGTGGCGAATATTCCTTATCAGATCTCAGCCCCGCTCACGAAATTACTCATCGCGTCTCGCGAGCGGTTGATCGAGGCCGTTCTCTTGGTCCAGCTGGAGTTTGCCAAAAAGCTCGTGGCGAAGCCGGGTTCCGATGGCTATACCTCGCTGAGCCTATACACCCAATTTTATTTGGAAACCGA
>JAHFCZ010000049.1:0-5003 GCA_023249285.1 bacterium
TCGGATCAATCCCAAATGATCGTGGGACAGTTTATCGTCATTGACGGCGGCAAATTCATCACATGACCAAAAAAGTGCCATCTACACAATTTTCGCAAGTCTCATTTCCGATGAGGAAACGTCGCCTTTCGATAAATCGCGTATCTGACGCTTTTTTGATCATGTTTCCTAAGCGTGCGTCTGTGGCATTCGTATCTGACGCTTTTTTGGGCATGTTTGCACTCATGTTTGCGCTGTTTTTTTTGGGTGGCTGTGCACGGGAGAAAGTGCAGGTGTACCGGATTGTGCATCAGGTGGAAATGACGAAGCCTCCCTTTCAAATGGCCGCGTCTTCAGCACCTGAATTAGTGTGGTCCACGCCAACGGGTTGGGCGCAAGGTGCGGCTTCTGGTCCTCGATTGGCGACCTTGACCTGGCGAGCTTGCCAGCTCACGATTACGGCCTTTCCTGGGGATGCCGGCGGGTTGTTGCCAAATGTGAATCGTTGGCGTTCTCAGATCCAATTGCCGGCGCTCTCAGAGGACGGGCTGGATGCGCGTGTCGTGCGTCGTCAGACCCTTGGTGCATTGTCTTATCAACTCGTGTCCATCGAAAATCCTGAGCAAGGCCAAGCCCTCCGGGTTGGGATTTTGAGTTACGCAGATAAAACTTGGTTTTTTAAATTGTCTGGGCCGTTGGCTGAGGTCAATGCTGCTGGGCCTGCCTTTAGCCAATTTTTGGCGTCAGTGAAACCCCGATGAGCCCCCTGGTTGCCTTTTTTTCTTCCTTACGACTGACGGTGTTTTGCCTTGTTTTATGGATGATTTTGATTTTTATTGCGACTTTGGCCCAGGTGGATTTGGGGATTTATTTTGCCAAGAAGCAATACTTGGATTCTTGGTGGGTACTGTGGGATTCCGGGCGCGGATTTAGCGTGCCGACGATACCCGGGGGGCTTTTGGTGGGCTGGGTGCTGCTGATCAACCTCATTACCGCTCATTTTACACGCTTTAAATGGACGTGGAAAAAACTGGGGTTGTGGCTGGTTCACATTGGGATCATGGTCTTGATTGTGGGCGGTGGGATTTCATCCATGGTTTCTCGAGAAAATCAGCTCTCCCTCCAAGAAGGCGAAACTAAGCATTTTATTCAAAGTATGGACGCCTGGGAATTGGCCCTGATTTCAGATGCCGGAAAAGGCCAAGACCAAGTGGTAAGCATTCCCCATACGGAGTTGGCTAAAAAGAAAGATATTTCTATCGCCGCTTTGCCGTTTCAAATTCGCGTGAAAGAATTTTGGTTTAATGCGCAATTGGGGAGAGGCCAAGGGCTTGCAACCCAAGGGATCGGTCGTCAAATCTCGGCCCAGTGGGCCCCGACGAATACCCATGAATTGGCCGCGAATACCCCGACGGCTTTGTTGGAAGTGCGTTCTGGTGGCAATTCCTTGGGTACTTGGCTGGCGTCTTCCGGCTTGGGTGCCCCTCAATTTGTCTGGGTGAATGGGAAGTCGTATCAACTGGTTTTGCGTCCATTGAGGCGGTACTTACCTTATTCCATCGGCCTTTTGGATTTCAAACATGAGGTGTATCTCGGGACTCAAATTCCTAAGAACTTTTCCTCCAAGGTCCGGGTGATTGATGGGGCTGCTCACCAAAATTTCACGTCTCTTATTTTTATGAATAATCCCCTGCGCTATCGGGGACTCACGTTCTATCAGGCGAGTTTTGGGAACCAAGACACGCTTTCGGTATTGCAGGTGGTCCAGAACGGTGTTTGGTGGGTGCCGTATGTAGCTGTTACGATGATTTTTATTGGCCTTTTGGGTCATTTTGGTATGATGCTGGTCCAGCGAATGGGCCGCAAATGAAGAAGTTTTGGGCGATTGTTTTACTGGTATTTTTGGGGAGCTTAGGCCCTGTGTTTTGGGGGATTTACCATCCTTCTCCCACTGATTTGGTGATGCAATTGCCAGTCTTGGAGGGGGGGCGTGTGAAGCCTCTGGATACGTTGGCGCGGAACTTTTTGCTCACGACACGGGGGAAGCAAACGGTCGACTTGGCGGGCCATTCGGTTTCGGCGCAAACCTGGACCTTGGCGACCTTGTTTCGCGGGGATGCCTCTGAAACCTCGCCTATTTTTAGGATTGATGACCCGACTTTATTGGGGATCATCGGGGTGGAAGTCGGCAAAAAACGGTATTTCTCTTACCGTGATATCGCCCCGTTTTTTCCGATTCTCGAAGAACAGTCCCGTGGTGCAGATGAAGTGGAAGCCAATTCTCGCACTGTATTCCAACGTAATTTGCTGCGACTTCGGTCTTCTGTTTCTTATTATGGACGCCTTAAAAACACCATGGGATTGAGGGGGCAAGATGCCCCGTTTTATGTGTTTCCGCCGTTGTCTGGGAAATTCCCGACTTGGCTCAGCTTTGGGGATGGGGTGTCTCAGGGGCTTTCAGGTGCCCCACTGCATCCGTTGGTGCCCGATTGGATTCGTGTGGCCCAATGGGTACAGGAGGGGAAGCTCGATGCCCATGTGGCTGATTTGGAGCGTACGCATGCGGGGATTGCCCAGCATTGGTCCCCAATGGCCAGACCAGTGTACTGGGAGTGGCTGTTTAACCAGTGGTCGCCGTTTTACACCAGTATGATCGTCTACTTGGCGGCATTCTGTGTGGTCTTACTCGGCTGGCTTTTGGGGCGGCAGGCTTTCCAAATGGTGGGATTCCAACTTGCGGCAGGGGCCTTTGGCGTGCATAGTTTGGGGATTATCATTCGCATGTTTCTTCAAGGGCGTCCCCCGGTCACTAATTTATATACGAGTGCGGTTTTTGTGGGCTGGGTCGCAATCTTATTGGGCTTGGTTTTGGAGCAACGCTCGAAGCGGGGTTTTGGCACCGTAGTGGCCAGTGTGATGGGCTTTTTGACCCTCATTATTGCGCACCATTTGTCCTATCAGGGGGATACGATGGAAATGATGCAGGCGGTTTTAGACTCTAATTTTTGGTTGTCTACCCACGTGGTGACCGTGACCATGGGATATGGAGCAACCTTCTTGGCTGGCTTTTTAGCCCATCTGTATCTCTTCCGTGGGATTTTCTCACGGGATTTTACGCAAGAAGATCAAAAGACCCTCACGGGCATGGTCTTTGGTGTGCTGTGTTTTGCCCTATTTTTCTCCTTTACAGGGACTGTTTTGGGTGGGATTTGGGCGGATCAATCTTGGGGACGGTTTTGGGGCTGGGATCCCAAAGAAAATGGGGCCTTGATGATCGTGTTGTGGAATGCCGCTATTTTACATGCGCGACAGGGGGGGATCATCCGCGAGCGTGGCATGATGTTGATGGCGATTTTTGGAAATATTGTGACCGCCTTTTCGTGGTTTGGTGTGAATATGCTCGGGGTCGGACTCCATTCTTATGGGTTTATGGACAAGGCCTTTTTCTGGCTGGTGTTGTTTGTATTTTTGGAAGTGATGATGATTTGGTTGGGGAGTTTGCCACGGCACTACTGGAGGAATAAACCATGAACGAACGCGTTTTAGGCTATATTGCTGAGCACCAAGCGGCTTTTCTCGAGGAGCTAAAAGGATATCTCCGCTTTGCTTCGGTGAGCGCCGATTCTCAGTTTCGGGATCAAACGCTCCACTGTGCCCAGCATACCGCGGATTTGATGTGTGATGCGGGCTTAACAGAAGTCCAGATTTTTGAAACCGATGGTTTTCCCGTGGTCTATGGGGAGCTGATGAGCGATCCGTCGCGACCCACCGTTTTGATTTATGGTCACTATGATGTCCAGCCCCCGGATCCTTTGGATCTTTGGGTGAGTGGGCCTTTTGAGCCTGAAGTCCGAGACGGCTATTTGTTTGCCCGTGGGGTTTCGGATGATAAGGGGCAAATTTTTTGTCATCTCAAGGCGATCCAAGCTTGGCTCAAAACAACAGGCACATTACCCGTGAACGTGAAGGTGATTATTGAAGGCGAAGAAGAAGTGGGGTCCCCTAATTTATTACCCTTTTTAGAAAAGCATACGGATTTATTGAAAGCGGATCTTGCCTTGGTTTCGGATACGCCGATGTTGGGGAAAGGGCAGCCTTCGATTTGCACCAGTCTACGGGGATTGGTGTATGTAGAGGTCACGGCTAAAGGGGTAGGGGGCGACCTCCATTCTGGGCAACATGGGGGTGCGGTTCCGAATGCGATTACGGGATTAGTGAGCGTATTGTCGCGACTCAAAGACGAAAATGGTCATGTGACGATCCCGGGATTTTATGAGGATGTTCAGGTCTTGTCTGCGGCCCAGCGTCAGGCTGTAGCCGCGCTTACCCATTCTGATACTGAGTATATGGCCAGCATCGGGGCAACGGCCTTAACCGGCGAGACCGGGTATTCGACCTTGGAGCGACGTTGGTATCGCCCCACCCTGGATATCAATGGCATTTGGGGCGGGTATATGGGGGAAGGCTCCAAAACCGTGATCCCCAATCTGGCCCATGCAAAATTTAGTATGCGGTTGGTGGCCAACCAAAACCCGTTGCAGATTTTAGAGGCCTTGCGTGCTTATTTACCCACCTTGGCTCCAGCAGGTATTACGCTGACCCTGTCGACACATACCGAAGCGGCGTTCCCTGCCGCTGTGGATCCCTCTCATTATGCGGTTAAAGCCGGTCTAAAGGCCCTAGAGCAAGCGTTTGGTGTTCCTGCAGTATTACAAGGCGAGGGCGGCACGATCCCTGTTATTGCTGATTTTAAGCGGGTCTTGGGCCTGCCCACTGTTTTAATGGGTTTTAATCTCCCGGATGATAATATCCACGCGCCGAACGAACGCTTCTTACTTGCCAATTTCTTTGGCGGGATTGAAGCGTCGGCATATTTTTTAAATGGGCTACACCCCACCCCCAACCCCTCCCCATTCCCGATGGGAATAGAGAGGGGAGCTTGAATTTAGCTTTTTTATTGGGGTTCCCCTCTCTATTTTGAAAAAATGGGGAGGGGCTAGGGGTGGGGTTGCAACTACCCCGTC
>JAHFCZ010000049.1:5103-10745 GCA_023249285.1 bacterium
AGAACCTTGCGAAAGGAGTCCAATCGACCCCGGCGTGCCGGATGACGGAGTTTGCGTAGGGCTTTTTCTTCGATTTGGCGGATCCGCTCACGGGTGACGTTGTACACGCGGCCCACTTCTTCCAAGGTGCGGGGACGACCGTCATCAAAGCCAAAACGCAATTTCAAAATCATTTGCTCACGTTCGGTGAGGATGTCCATAGCGCTGACCAACTCTTCACGTAAGATATTCCGCTCGGTGAGGTTGTCAGGGGAGTCAAAGTTTTTGTCTTCGATAAAGTCACCCAATTGCGAAGACTCTTCATCACCGATTGGCATTTCCAAAGACAAGGGGATTTGCGAGTATTTTTTGATCGCAATGATGTTGTCTAAAGTAATATCTGTGCGTTCTGAAATTTCTTCTTCAGTTGGTTTACGGCCCAATTCTTGCATCAGGACACGGGTTGCTTTTTTGACTTTATAGATGGTTTCAACCATGTGAACTGGGACCCGAATGGTCCGGCTTTGATCTGCGATCGCACGGGTGATCCCCTGTTTGATCCACCAGGTCGCATAGGTTGAAAACTTAAAGCCTTTGGTGTAGTCAAACTTTTCAGCAGCCCGGATCAGACCGGTGTTGCCTTCTTGGATGAGGTCCAGAAACAACAGGCCTTGGCCGGTGTATTTTTTGGCAATAGAGACGACCAGACGCAGGTTTGCGTTGATGAGTTCTTGCTTGGCTTGGTCATCGCCAATGACGACACGTTTGGCGAGCTCGACTTCTTGTTCTTGGTTTAAGAGGTCAATGGTCCCGATTTCACGCAAGTACATTTTGACGGAGTCGTCTAAGTCCACGGTCCGTTCACTGACTTCTTGAGTGGGTGCTTCTTTGACTTCTTCTTCCAGCTCTGCAACCACAGGAGCAGGTTCAACACTCTCGACCCCGGCGTCTAAAATCTCTTCAATATCGTCGAGAATGGACTCGGGGCGCTCACATAATGACAGGATGTCATCGGGGGTCAAAAATCCAGACTCTTCACCCATTTCCTTGAGTTTCTCTAATTTCTCAGATCCTTCTATTGCAAACTCCATCCGGTGGGGCTCCTATTATCAAAAAAATAAGTTGTGAAAATTTTACAAAATTTAAACGGCTATTTGAGACGAACTTTATATTCTAACAATTCTGAATTTAATCTTCAAGAATTTCTATTGTTCTCTCTCTGTTTTTAGTTATCGTGGGATGCGGCTATAAAATTTCATTTTTTTATGATAGCGTTTGATGGTGATTTTTCTTCGCCGTACTGCTGTGATTATTGGGGCTGGGCCAGCTGGCCTTACGGCTGCTTATGAGCTGCTTCTCCAGACGGATATTGTCCCTGTAATTTATGAGAAAACTGGGGATATTGGCGGGATTTCAAAAACTGTTGCGTATAAGGGAAATCGGATTGATATTGGGGGACATCGATTTTTCTCCAAATCAGACCGTGTCATGGACTGGTGGACCCGCGTTTTGCCGGTACAGGCCCAGGCATCAGCGTTGAGTGGTGTTCATATCCAATATCAGAATCAAACACGAGACTTGGCTGGGGTGCAGACCTCGGACACGGATTCGGATGAGGTGATGCTGGTCAGACGTCGCCTGTCTCGGATTTATTTTTTGAAGACTTTATTTGCTTACCCGATCTCGTTGTCCGTGGATACGCTGCGAAAATTGGGGGTATTTCGGACCATCGCGATTGGGGTCAGTTATTTTCGCTCGCTCCTTTTTCCTATTCGGCCTGAGACCCATTTAGAAGCGTTTTTTATTAATCGATTTGGACGGGTGTTGTATCGCCTGTTTTTTAAGGACTATACCGAAAAAGTGTGGGGCCTGGCCTGTACGCAAATTGATGCGAGCTGGGGTGCCCAACGGATTAAAGGGCTGTCGATTAAAGCGGCACTACGCCATGCCTGGAAAAAAATTAGGGGGGTCGGTTCGGATTTGCGACAAAAGGAAACAGAAACGAGCCTGATTGAGCAGTTTTTGTATCCTAAATTGGGGCCGGGTCAATTGTGGGAAGTCGTGGCCAGACAAATCCAGGAAAAAGGGGGGATTTTGCATCTGAATTGTGATATCACCCGTTTATTTTGGGAGGGAAACCGCATTGTTAGCGTGCAGGTCCAAGATCAAACGACAGGGGGCTGGGAGCGTGTGGATGCGGATTTTGTGTTCTCCACCATGCCAATCCGGGAATTGGTGGCCGGTTTTTTTCCTGAATTGGAGCCCGAGGTTTTAAGCTTGGCCCAGGGCTTGTTGTACCGCGATTTTGTGACGGTGGGGGTGCTCTTGGATCGTCAAAAAGTGCCGCCAGAGTTTAAGTCGATGCTGGATAACTGGATCTACATTCAAGAACGGGATGTCAAGGTGGGGCGCCTCCAAATTTTTAATAACTGGAGCCCATTTATGGTGGCAGATCCAAATACATTATGGGTGGGGATGGAGTATTTTTGTAATGAAGGTGACGCATTTTGGGCGCTGTCTGACACGGAAATCCGTGAGGTTGCCTACCATGAGCTGGTGCAGATTGGGTTTTCTACGATAGACGCGATTTTGGATGGTACGGTGTTGCGGATGCCCAAGGCGTATCCGGCGTATTTTGGGGAAAGCTACCCCAGAATGACTGAAATTACAGACCGTTTGGATCGGATTGAAAACTTGTTTTTGATCGGTCGAAATGGTATGCATCGGTATAATAATCAGGACCATTCGATGCTGACCGCAATGGCGGCGGTTGAAAATATTCGAGATGGGGTGACCACCAAGCAAAACCTTTGGCAGATTAATGTGGAACAGGAGTACCATGAATCCAAATAAATGGCGGGGGTGGGTCGCTATTTTGGTGATTTTTGTGGTGAGTGTGCTGGTGCGGTATCCGCTCTTGGATCGGCCCTTGAGCTATCACCACGAATGGCTCACCTCGACGGTATTGCGTCATCTTGAAATTTGGTCCCAAGATGGCTTGAAAGTACATCATTTTTCGCCGCCTTGTACGTATTCAGATGGGGCGAATTTTTTTATCAATAATCAAGGGAATGAGCTCATGTCAGCACGGGGATGTTTTTATTACATTTCCTATCCGCCACTGGCGTACCTATTGGCGTATGCTTGGATGACGGTGTTGCATCTGAAAATTACGGTGCTGAACCTTCAGATTCTTAATTTGCTTTTTCATGGCTTGAATTTAATTTTAATCTGGTTGCTGGGTCGAGAAATCTTGAAACGACAACCGGGAGCGAACTTGGACTGGGCGTTGGCCGGGGTGGTGGTGTATGCCTTTTGTCCGGCGACGCTGTGGTTTCATGGCAATGTCTACATGGCGGATATGGTGGTACAGACGTTTTTTATCTTGACGGTGTGGTTGGCGCTACGCGATTGGGACCGGCCTCAGTTCACGGGGTGGATGATGTTGGGGGCGTCGGTCTTTGCGATGTGTTATACGGAGTGGTTGGGGGTGTTGGTGGCCGGGTGTTTGGGGGTGGCCTATCTGGTTTTGCGTCCTCGGCAGTGGGGTGTGGGGGTGGTTGTTTTAGGAATGGCGAGTGTGGTGGCCTTGGGGCTGATGGCCTGGCAATATAGCCTCATTGCGGGTTGGGATGCGTATCTTTATGCTTTGTCGGCCAAGTTTTTGTATCGTAGTGGGGCCACCTCCCATTGGGATTTGCATGCGTGGCTCAAAATTGGGACTTTTTATGGGGCGAATTATTTGCCATTTTTGATTGGATTGGCTGTGGCTGTCATGCTGTTATTTCGGCGTCTTGTCTGGACGTTTGAGGCGAAATTGACCTTGTTTTTGACGCTGGCTCCCGTGATTTTGCACCATGTTTTGTTGTTTAATTTCACCAGTGTCCATGATTTTTCAACCTTGAAATTTTGTGTGCCGTTGAGTGTTGTGGCGGTGATGCTGGGGGCTGTGTCTCCTCGGCCACGGGTGTTTGTGGCAGGATTACTCGGGTTGGCCGTGTTGGGGATGGGGCAGTTCTGGGGGATTAATGGGCGATGGGAGGACCCGTATGGCCATATTGCCAAGGTGATCAGAGCCCAGCCAAAAAATACGGTTATAGCGGTCCAAAATCGGAGCTATTGTGTTAACCCTCAGCTGATTTATCTGGCTAAACGCAATGTGGTGACGTATCGCTCCAAGGATCAGATACGTGCTTTGATGCGTCTGAATCAGGTGAATCACGCGCGGATTATTAGCGTGGACGCGCAGGGGAAAATAGCGGGGCCCGAGGTTGAATTAACCTTCTAAGATCTGCCGAATCATAAGATCTGCGGTGTGGGTGCTGGGCTGGAAATGTTGCGCCATGATGTGGCGGACTTGGTCGCGGTTGGGGTGCGGGAAATGGGTGCTTAAGATTTCTTCGGCGACAGTTTGGGGATCGAGAACCCCTATGAGCTCCGAAATGACTTTTTGGTGAGTAGCGAGATTCGGGAGCGCATAAAACCGTTTTTGAGTTTTAAGATAGGCGACCACGATTGAAATCAACGCAGTTCCCAGGACCGGGGTTTTGGCCAAGAGTCCGACGAGCCCATCAAAAATAAAGGCCTTGGGTTCATTGAGGGGCAAGAGCATCAGGGTAGGGGTGTGGAGATAGGCGGCTTGGGCGGTGCTAGTCCCTGGTATTGTGACGAGGAGCTGGGTATTGGCGATGAGTGCGAGGCTGTCTTCGGCTTGGATCCAAGTGTCTTTGGGGAGATAGGGATGATGTTGGGCCAGCCATGCGGTGGAAATAAAAGGGGAGATAGAGAGCTTGATTTCAAGTGCTGGGGCGAGATGCTTGAGTTTTGCGGCAAGCTCAGCCATGAAGGGCAGGAGATGATAAGTATGTTGAGGCCGTGACCCTGTGAACAGTAAAATGTCAGTCGCCACTGCGTGGGTGGGTGTTTCTAGAAATTGGGCGATTTGAGCGGCCATTAGATCACCATCTTGGGTTTTGGTAAAAAGGCGTTTGAATCCACGCCAACGTTTGACAGGTTTTTCGGTGTAGCCATAAACGGGGAGATGGAGCTTGAGTCCCAATAATCGTGAATAGAGGGGATCCCCCCCTAAATACAGCACGGCGCCTGGGGCGCGATGCGGACGCTTGATCGGGCGGGAGGTCAAAAATTGTAGCGTGTCTCGGGGGCTGTAGACCTTTGTGACATTGGGAAAAGTCTTGGCCTGATGGGCTTCGTTGCCGGAGGCGTATTGGCAGGGTGTCAAAAAGACAACGATTTTTCCTTCGGGACAGGCTTGGGCAAAGGCTGTGCTCACCGGGTGAAGCCAGGCACTAATCTCGCCGGGCGAATTGCTTTGTACAAAAAGAGTGAAGCTCATGCCTTTATTGTAGCAGAGGCGGCAATTGTTGAACCAAAGTTTTGATTTTCTGATCGCTTGATTTGGGCATGACGAGGATCGCGTCTGGGGTGTCGACGACGACCATGTCTTTGACATCGACCAGGGCGACCTTGCGGTGTTCCGAGAAGACGACATTGTTGGTGCTGTCGATGGCGATACAGTGTCCGCGAATGGCGTTCCCTTGTTTGTCTTGGGGGAGGAAGTGCGCCAAGGCCGCCCAGCTGCCAATGTCACTCCATTCGAAGGTCGCGGCTAATAAATAGGTTTCTTCGATGGCTTTTTCCAT
>JAHFCZ010000137.1 GCA_023249285.1 bacterium
GATGGCCAGCGCAACTTACAAAAGCTCTGTCGACACGAGCTTAGAAAAGGTGATGCCATTGCAGATCCCAACGCAACCACCTACCACGTGCGCCCCCGTGGGCTGCATCTGAATCAAGCAGACGTGACGGTAGATGGACAGACCGTTCCGGGTGCGTTTTTAGATTTTGCGATTGATTTTTTTAATAATGCCCGCCAAAAAATGGCCAACGGCTCTGGCCCTTACTATTACATTCCCAAGCTGGAATCTGAGGGGGAAGCCAAGCTTTGGGCGGAAATGTTTGCAAGCGCAGAAGAGAAGCTGGGGATTGCTCACGGGACCATTCGGGCAACCGTGCTAATCGAAACCTTCCCCGCAGTATTCAAAATGGAGGCAATAGCCTACGCGCTTAAAGAGTACATCGCGGGCGAGAATTGTGGGCGCTGGGATTACCTGTTCAGCTGGCAGAAAATGATGCATAGCCACCCCGAAATGCAGCTCCCGGATCGACAAAAAGTGACCATGCAGGAATCCTTTATGTCGCGCTATGCAGAGGCCCTCATTGACGTATGTCATGCACATGGAATCCATGCGATGGGGGGGATGTCCACCCAGGTTCCGTATAAAATTGAGACGGGGATGCCCGCTGAAGAACAAGAACGACTTCGGGGCTTAAATCGACAAATCATGGACAAAATTGAAGGGGATAAAACCTGGGAAGCCGAAAAGGGATTTGATGGGGCTTGGTCCGCACATCCTGGCTTGGTTCCTGAATTAATAACTATTTTTAAGCGTGTACTCCAAGGGCGTCTGAATCAATTGGATGCCCACCCCAAGTATAGGGTGACGGAAGCCCAGCTACTGACCATCCCAAAAGACCTGCAGGCACAGTCCCCCACTGAGCTAGGTCTCAGAACCAATGTGAATGTGGTCTTGCAGTATGTGAATGCGTATTTGCATGGTAGTGGTTTCATCGGGACTTCCTATATTCCTATCGGGCAAAAAACAGGGGGCATACGGGTAATGGAAGACATGGCCACGGCCGAAGTCTCGCGATTCCAAGTCGCAGCATGGCTCGAAAAAAACACCCCGATTCTCTATGAGGATGGCGTCAAACGACCAATTCAAGAGGTGTTTTCCCGCATCGTGGACGAAGAAGTCCAAGAATTTAAAACCAACAAATATGTGGTCAAATACGATCAGCCTGGCGTTGCAAATCCCAAGGTATTCGACGACATTACGCTCCCAGTATTTAAACGGTTGATGGATCTGGCAAAGCCCTCCTTCCCAGACTTTATCCCCACTGCCATCGAAGAGGTGGAGCTGGCGCGCGCTGCCGCAAAGCCGCTGTTATCAAAATTGTAAATAAAGGGTCGAAGTCAGGGGGTGAATTTTTTGAGCTGAAGGGGGGGGATTTTTTGGAAATGCTTCACATTTCCGGTCACTAATGTAAGACCGTTAAAAAGAGCTGTAGCTGCAATCAATGCGTCTGGAATTTTTAGCGCATCTGAAAGATATAATTCCTCAACAAGTCCAATCGCTTTCATGTGGATTTCTTGGGACACATAAAATAATTTGAAATCCCACCCCACGATGAGTTGTCGTAACTGGATAAATTCCTTCTTGTTGAGAATTCCCTGGACCAGTTCCATATAAGTAATGGCTGAAATAGCCGGAGAATCAACTTCGGAGATCATCTTTTGTGCAGAGAGGTTTCCGCGAAGTAACCAAATAATGACATCGGTATCAAAGAGTAGATTCATAAGGTGGGGAAGCGGGATTCTCTGATAGAGGTCACATAGGCACTGGGATCTGACAAATCGGGGCGATCTTTCCACATTCCAATAGCGGGGAGTGTTTTTTTTGACTTCTTGACCTTACTTTTGACGGGCGTTATCCGTGCCCGAGGGACGCCTCGAAAAGTCACCAAAACATCTTCGCCATTTTGAATGGAATGAAGGATGTCTGCCGTTCTAATGTGAAGTTCTTTTGCGGTAACCGTAACCATGGTGGGCTCCTTCCACTCGTATAAAGTGATTTGATGCGCACTTAAAGTGTATACTTTTGTTTTAAGTTTTGCAATCCCTACAAAAAATACTCAATCAACACATCTTGCTGTACCAAGATCTGAGTGACTTTGTCCACGGCATCCGTAACCGAGATCTCAGACTCAAGTTGCCCGACCACTGGGAATTTTACGAGGCTAGGATCTCCGATGGCGATCACCAATACATCGTGGGGGGTATTGAGTGTTTTCAGGATATCCGCTTCGCCGTCATCCAGGTTGAAGACGGTAGAAATTAGAATTTGTCCGGCATCTGTAAACAAATGGGAGACTTCGCCCAATCGTCGGATGGATTCTTCCCGATTTTCGGAGGCATTGAGATCCGTTCCCAACGCATGTTTTGCGTTCGAGACCCCGAGATAGTACACGCTGCGATTGGCTTGGAAGAGGGCTTGTTCTAAGGCTTTTCCAATGGCTTCGATCGGCGTAGAGTCTTCGCCGGTCAAGACCACCAGTTTGGGTTTTTGGCCAAATTTATTGGCGCGATCCGAATACGTCAGCCCACTCTTTTCCCACATCAGGTCTCGTTTGGTCGTGTAATCCGACAAAAGGCTAGGTTCGTCGGACAAGACTTCCGTAATAATCCCACCACCGGCAATTTCATACTCATCGATAATCACAAATCGCCCGGTTTGAGAGATCTCTGCGGACAAATCGCAGGCAATCGGCTTCAACGTTTTTAAAACACAATTGGCCACTTCATGGCGTTCTATTTCTTGTTTTTGAACTTGGGTGAGTTCTGCGGCATTCATCACACTGATGATATCCGTCAAATACACCACGGCACGGCTACTCATCAATTTGAGCTTGTACTTTTTGCCCTTCACCATCGGGGTTTTCCCCAACCAGAACAAACTGGCCTGGAAGGTGGAGGTCACCCGCGGTTGGGGATCTGCCGCACGGGTCATCATTTCCCCAGACTTCACATACAATTGGGTGGTCATGGTAAAGCCTGTGCCCATCCCGGCAGCAGCTTCAGTTTGGGGCGGGAGATTAAAGCCTTCAATGGTCTTGATGGTGGCTTTTTTGCCGGAAGGCCAGAAAATAACCTCTTCGCCCACCGAAATTTTACCGGTCTTGACGGTGCCTGCAACAATGCGCCGATCATCATTGAGTTGGGTAAATTTGTAGACATCTTGAACCGGAAACCGGAAGGGTAAATCTATTTCACTCTGGTCCTTTTCAAAGGTATCCAT
>JAHFCZ010000050.1 GCA_023249285.1 bacterium
TTCCTGCTGCCAATACTGGGACTAGAAACGGTCCCCCAATTTTGGACCCCTGCCCAAAAGTGGGTTGCAAAGGCAGCGACTGTATTAAAGGCTGCTATTTTATAATGCATAGGGAAATTCCTTTCGAAACTCCGCAACAAGTGCAGCATTGGTTGGGGCAATTTGACCGTTGGGGAGAAGGTGGTTGTTTTCAAATCCTATTCTAACACATCCACCGGTGGATGCCGCCGCCACACAGCAAGCCAATTCGTGAGGGCCGAAGGCACATATCGCCCAGTTTGTAATAAAAGCGGGCAAATACTCTTTATGCGCAGCCAAAAAGGGCCCCAAATCGGAGACCTGGGCATCGACGCCGGTCTTTTTTCCCAACACAAACAGGACGTGGTACTCAGATTGATTGGGGATAACCCCTTTGGTCATGAGGTCTGAAAAATATTTGACGTCATGGTCAGAGTACAAAATATACTGGATTTGAATCCCCTCACGATGGGCCCAGGCAAGAAATTCTTGGGCTGGTTGTTCAAAGTCGGAGGAGGGAATAAGCTCGACCACCCCCACGGAAAAGGCCTCTGGCTTCAGCGCGTGGATGGTTTGGATCATATCTGGGGGGGTGTAAATGCCCACGGTTTCAGTGCTGATTTGCAAGATCATGCGCTTGCCAACGGCCTCACGAATCGCTACTAACGCCTCACGATATCGGCCGACATCTAAAGAATGTCGTTGCTGCTCATCGCGCACATGAATGTGGAAGAGCCCCGCCCCAGCATCGGCACAGCGTAGAGCCTCCTGGGCCAGCTCCCCGGGGGTGATGGGGAGTTGTGGTAAATCCGCCTTGGTTTTACGTGCCCCGTTGGGGGCGACTGAAATCAGTGGAAATTCAACCTTAAAGCTCATAATGCAACCGCCTCGTTAATGGTTTTTTCGAGTGTGTCTACCACAAATTCAATTTGATTTTCGCGCATGATAAATGGCGGGGCCAGCATAATGTGATCCCCTTGCTGACCATCGATCGTCCCGCCCATGGGATAGCATAAAAGGCCGTGAGATTTGGCAATCTTTTTGACCTTGCCATTCAAGCCCTTTGAGCTTAAAAACGGGGCTTTGGAGGCACGATCCTGAACCAATTCTAGTCCCCAAAAAAGGCCTCTGCCACGAATATCACCGACATGAGGATGATTGGCAAATCGGGATTTCAGCTGGGTGGACAAGGCCTCTCCAACGTTGCGAACATTGGCCAACAAATTATCCCGTTGAATAATCTGCTGAACTTTCAAGGACGTGGCGCAAGCAAGTGCATGTCCAATATAAGTATGGCCGTGCTGGAAGTAGCCAGTTCCATTCACAATGGCATCATAAATGCGATTGGAAATCATCACAGCCCCAATCGGAACATAGCCTGCACCAAGGCCTTTGGCGATGGTAATTAAATCGGCCGAAATTCCTTCTTGCTCGCAAGCAAATAAGGTCCCAGTACGACCCATGCCACACATCACTTCATCCAAAATCAGCAAGACATCATATTTCTTGCAGATGTCATGAATACGCTTGAAATAGCCTTTAACTGCGGGAACACAGCCCATGGTGGCACCCACCACCGGTTCGGCGAGAAAGCCTGCAACATTGTCAGGGCCTAGCGCCAAAATCTGGGTTTCCAGTTCATTGGCCACGCGTTGGCCGTAATCTTCAAGCGATTCCCCAGGATTGGGGCCACGGTAGGCATTGCATTCGGAAATATGGGTGGTTTTCAAGAGCAACGGCTCAAAAGGAATCCGTCGCCACATATTGCCGCCTGCGGAAAGCGCGCCCAACGTATTGCCGTGGTAGCTTTGTTTTCGGGCAATAAAGAGATGCTTACTGGGCTTATTAACCTCTAGAAAATATTGTCGGGCCAGTTTTAGGGCGGCTTCAACGGCCTCAGATCCACCGGAGACAAAATACACTTTATCTAACCCTTCTGGTGCATGTGCTGCCAAAAAATCTCCGAGCTGCTCCATCGGTTCGGTGGTAAAAAAGCTGGAATGGGCATAGGAAAGACGCTTGATTTGGTCGATCATGGCCTCGATAATTTCAGGATGTTGGTGCCCCAGAGAAGAGACCGCTGCACCTGAAGACCCATCAAAATATCGTTTACCGTCGGCATCAATCAAATAACAGCCTTCGCCGGACACGGCGGTGGGGAGTGGGAGTCGGGGAAGTCGGTGTAAGACTGCAGTCATTCAAAATCTCCTTCAAGCAGATGAGGGTAAATGGTAAGATCAAGTATAATGAGCCGATTCCAAACCGTAAAATGGATACTTCTTTTTTGTTTCGTTTTAAGCGTGCACGTTTCGGCAGATCCCCGCAAAATTGTGTTTTTAGGGGATAGCTTAACCGCAGGGTATCAGCTGCCCGTGGACCAAGCGTATCCGGTGTTGATCGGCAAAATGCTGGATCGAAATCGCTGGGAAACTGTGAATGCCGGCATTTCGGGGGATACAACCGCAGGGGGGCTCTCTCGTCTGAATTGGGTATTGCGCGCACATCCCGATATCGTGGTCGTGGCCTTGGGGGTGAATGACGGGCTACGGGGGACATCCTTGTGGACCATCCAAAATAATCTAGACAAAATGGTGGCAAAAATCCAGGATTCTGGGGCTAGCGTTGTGATCGCCGGGATGCAACTCCCCACCAATTACGGCCCGAGTTACCGCAAACAATTTGCCCGTATTTTTGCCGTGGTTGCCCAAAAATATGTGGTTGGCTACATTCCGTTTTTATTGGAGGGGGTGGCCTTAAAACCCGAGTTTAATTTGTCGGACGGCCTACATCCCAATGCCAAAGGGCATCAAATCATCGCACAAACCGTCTACACGGGGATTTTACCCGTTATCAAACGAAGAGAGTTGGGCCAACGATGAAGCTACTTGAAGTCAAAGACGTCACCAAAAATTACCCGGGTACAGAAATCCTCTCTCATATTGAGTTGAGTTTGGCGCCTGGAGAAAGCCTCGCGATTCTCGGTCGCTCGGGATCCGGGAAAACCACCTTGTTGAATCTTTTGGCAGGTCTGGATACGCCGGATTCAGGGGAAATCTATTTTGATCAAAAACCGATTCATACGCTTAAAGAATCCGAGCTCGCCCAATTACGGGGCAAGCACATGGGGTTTGTGTTTCAATCCTATCGCTTACTGGAGGCCTTAACAGCCCTCGAAAATGTCTGCTTGCCCTTAGAGCTTCTGGAAAAAGACCATGCCATCCAAACCGCCTCAGACTTGCTGGCCAAGCTGGGGCTTGAAAGTAAAATTAATCAATTTCCACATCGACTCTCCGGCGGGGAGCAGCAACGTGTGGCCATCGCCCGGGCGATTGTGCATCAACCCAAATTAATCATTGCGGATGAACCTACTGGCAATCTGGATCACCGCACAGGCCGCGAGGTCAGTGACTTGCTTATTGAGAGCTGCAAAAAATTCAACATTGCCTTACTCGTCGCCACCCATGACACTGAATTGGCCAATAAAGTTGAAAAGCGTGTCGAGCTTTTTGATGGGGTGCTCAAAAGCGTATGACTCGCTTCCATTCCGTAGCCAAATGGGTCTCACTGCGACTGATTCGTAAACACCGGATCTTAGCCGTTCTGGTGATTGCCAGTTTGGCCTTGGGGATTGCCCAGCGTGTGGGGATCGGATTAATGCTCGATTCCATCCAAAATGCATTGGTGCATCAATCGAAGAGTTTTTTATTGGCCGATATTGAAATTCGCTCCGTGGATCCAATATCCCCTGAAAAACTGGCCGAACTAAAAACTATCCTACCGCAAAACTCAAAACTTCAAACCAGTGTCGAATGTCTCTCCATTGCCGTGTCCTCGAGCAATTACAAATCCACTTTGGTGAGCTTAAAGGCAGTCGATCAAGGCTTTCCGTTTTATGGTCAGTTGAAACTTAAATCCGGGCAAGTTTATCCCAATGCCACCGCTGCAATTTCGCATTTGCAACGCTATCCCGAAGCCTGGATTGATCCCACCCTCAAAATTACGTTGGGCCTCAAGGAAGGCGACATCATTTATTTGGGCAAGATCGGATTTTTGGTCAAAGGCTATATTGCAGCCGAGCCAGGTGAAGGGATTCAAGGCTTTTCATTTGGACCGCGTGTCTATGTGGGAACCTCCTTCTTGCAAGCCAGTGGTCTTGTTTCCGAGGGCTCAAGGGTTTCCCATCTCATTCTCATCAAACTACCAGAATCCAAAAACCCACTCCAAATCGCGCAAAAAATTCGGACAGCTTGGGGGCTTTCCGAAAAAAGTTACCAATGGCGCACGCCGTTTGCCAACGCTGCAGGGGGCAGCGACATCCAGGTCACCACGCACATGGAAAAGGCCAAACAATGGATACGCCTCTTTGGGGATGTAGGGCAATTTTTCTCCGTATTATCACTGCTGATGCTCATTTTATCCTGCCTGGCTGTCGGGACCATGCTCCGAGGCTACAGTGAGCGAATCCTACCGGAGATCGGAGTCACCCATCTTTTAGGGGCAACTAGAGCCCAAGTGGCCCAGACTTTGGTCCTCATTTTAAGCTATTTTATTGGCCTAGGAACGGTGTTGGGGTTGATCCTAGGGTGTAGTGGCTTTGCCCTCATTCAATGGCAATTCCAAGCCTATCTCCCCACCTCTTGGCTGGGCTGGTGGATGGCCAAACCGATTGTGTTGGGGGCCATTGAAAGCCTGGTGTTTGCCTTCGGATTTGGCTCATTGCCACTCATTTTAACGATGACTTGGAAACCACTTGAGCTGGCCAATGGGATTAGCGATCGGCGGGTCTCCAAGCGTATCATTATGGCCTTGAGTGGCGCGATCATTGTGTTGATTGGCAGTTTTTTCTATATCGATACCCTAAACCTTAAGCTGGCGTTTGGCGCAAGTGTGGTACTGGCTTTGGCGATCGGGCTTTGCATCGGGTTGGCCAAGGTTTGCACGGCACTCTCAACTCGATTTTCCCAACAATGGTCCTTTGAATTTCAATATGGGTTCAACAACCTCTATCGATTCCGTCACCACTTTGTGTGGGCGATCACCAGCCTTTCGATCGGCATTTTATGTTTAAGTATGGTCGGGATTTTTAAGTCCAGCCTTTTGGCCGAGCTCCAACAAGACCGCAATCAAGTCTTTCCAGATCTCTTTTTGGTCGGAATTTTTGATCATCAAAAAGACGATTTAACCCACTATTTTTATCAATGGACCTCCAAGCTCCAACTCTCGCCGGTGATCAAAGCCCGGATGACGCATATTAACGCCAGACGTGTCGGTAACGTGACCACCAATGACGAACAAAAAAATTACCTTCTCAATCGCGAGCAAAATCTCAGCTTCCGCGAGCAAACCGGGGAGGGAGAGAAATTAATTGCCGGGGATTGGATGAAAGGCTGGTATCAAGTCGAGGCCTCTTTAGAGGAGTGGTTTGCCAAAAAATTAGACATTAACCTCGGGGATACCCTCACTTTTGACGTTCAAGGCGTGACTCTCAAGGCCAAGGTCACGAGTTTTAGAACTGTAAAATGGACAACGTTTAAACCCAATTTCTTTATTTTGCTCTCCCCAAATGCCCTCAAAGAGGCCCCCAAAGAATGGCTGGGAACCGTCTCCGGCCTCAGCACCGAAGAGCTCCCCAAGATCCAGGCCCAATTGGCAGAGCAATTTCCCAGCGTGACCACCATTCCGGTCAAAGAATCCGTCGATAAAATCAAGCGCACCCTTAATCTCGTCTTCCACGCGGTGGAGGTGCTGTCCTATCTGGCTGTGATTTCGGCCATTGCCACCCTGGTTTCCGTCGTGATGCTGACCCTTTCCTTTCGTCAAAAAGATGTGCATACCCTCAAGATTTTAGGCTTTAGTTACAAAGCCGTTCAGCAGGCCATTGCGATTGAATTTGCCGCGATTGTGACCTTGTCTTGTGTAATTGGTGGCGGGATCGGGACCAGCGTGTCGATCTGGCTCTTGCTGAGTGAAACCAATCTAGAGCTCCACATCCCCATCGGAACTTTGTGGTGGGTCTTTATCGGTTTTATGAGCCTCGCCTTGGCGATGTCATTTGGGGTGGCGAGATACCTCTATCACTCTAAGCCAAAGTTGTAACAACCGAAAGATACCGGCTCACAAAGGTCATCACTTTTCCGGATCCAATCAACTGCTTGGCCAATTCAAACCCAGTGGCCAGATCTGGGGCGGTGCCGAACACCACAAACGCGGCGGCGGCGTTCAATTGAATCCACAATGAGACCGGATGAAGCACATCTCGATCGGTCAGAATGTGATGGAAGAGGGCGGCATTTTGGTCAGCATTTCCAGCAGAAAGTGCTGCATCGTCAATGGAAATGGGACAGAAAGACTTAGGATCAATCGCATCCGCAAGATCATAATTCTCATCCCGGATCTGGTACCTGTAGGTCGGGGCTGTCAAAGAGATTTCATCTCGCCCATCTGCCCCACAAATCACCCAGGCATTCTTCATGTTTTGGTGGCTAAGAACCTCGGCGAGAAGTTTCCATCGCTCGCGGCTCGCCGTTCCTAATAATTGGTGGGTGATCCCCGCAGGGTTACACAAAGGCCCCAGGATATTAAAAATGCTCGGACGACCCAATAATTGCCGCGCTGGCGCAACTTTTGCCACTGCCGGATGATAATACCTTGCAAATAAAAACACGAGTCCAAATTCTTCAAATAAGGCCTTCTGGGCATCGGCCGATAAACCCAAGGGAATGCCCAAGGCCTCAATAAAATCAAAGCTGCCATTCGGGAGCTTGGACCCCCGATTCCCATGTTTGGCGACCGGAACCCCGCCAGCGGCAAGGATAAAGGCCACGGCAGTCGAGACATTAAATCTGGCTTTTCCAGAGCCCCCGGTGCCACAGATATCAATCCGCGGCCCTGGCCCCAACTCCAACGGGATCATGCGTTCTTGCATGGCCTGCACAAACCCTAAGACTTCAAATATAGCTTCCTTTTTGTCGGCCAAGGCCCCCAAAAACTCGGCGACGAACTCAGGCGAATAGTCCTTGTCAAAAATCTCGCAAGCACACGCATACGCCTCGTTCTTCCCTAAATTCTGTCCAGCTCGAACTTTTTCGAGGGTGGTGCTCAGCACGGGTTAATCCTGGATGGGGGTGCTACTCACCCGCGTGATTTGGTGGGTATCTTGTTGATGGTGCACAAGGCTATCAAGTAATTTAATAAAATTAATAAAGCTAACTAGATATCCAGAAATCAAGGTCTCAACATCATCAATGGGAATCATGCCTTCTTCAATGTCTTGCGCCAAAAATCCATCCATTAAAAGCTCGCCAAGACGCGAATAGACCACCAGAGTTTCGGATTCTTCATGATCGATCGGCACTACGCGTTCAAGCACAACATGTTTTTCATAGATCTTAGCCAATCGTGTGATTTCAGGGAGCTTTTCTTGAAAGGTGATATTGGCTTCGGCGTATAAATCCGCACCTTCTAAAAGCCGTTCCTCACCCTCTAGCTGCAGGTATTCCAGTTCCACATAAATCGGAAACTTGTCCAAATTGGCATATTTTTTACTGACTTTTTTAAACCCGTGGATCTGATCATTGACCACAATGAGCTCTGGTTTCATCAAAAAGTGCTTGGCTACAAACCGTTCGATATGCAAGTCCGAAGCCTCAGCCTTAAATCGCTCGTGAAAGACGATATAAAGCCGTTTTTTGAGTTGAGAATTAAAAAGCTCGTACAGATTCATGGCAGATATCGTAACATGCAAGCGGGATTACTGTGAATTTTTTGTCCAAATAAATTGGTTGTTGGGGGTCTCAAATAATGAGAGCCGTATGACCGGAATTTCAGGCGCTAACTGCTGCGCAAGCTCAGAAATAACGGTCTCACAGGTCCCAGGCTTGCCCATAAATGTCGTCAATTCCGACGTTATGCTCCGGTAGTTCCAGCCCTGAGTGACCGCCTCCACGACCTTCAAAATCTGGGGGGAGATGAGCTGATCCTCAAACGCGGACATGCGGATCGTCGTATCCAAATCAAAAGTGTGCCCATGATGCGCAAAGCAGCGCCCAAAAAGTGCTAGATTTTGAGCGTTTGACAAGTCGGGATTTTCGAGATGATGTCCCCAGAAATGGGTGGTATGGACACTGGCGTCGATCCACTCTTCACCGGCATACGAACAGCCTTGCGCCCCCAGGCTCAACAATCGAATCCGTTTCACAGGGCCCAAGACCTGTAAGAGTGGCCAAAAGAGAAGGGCGTACTGTGCAAGTGTAAGGGCCCTGGGCGACTGAAAGGCCTCTGCCCATTGGCTAAATCGGAGCTTCATCAGTTGCTCAGCCTGGCAATGGTGACAATCGGGATCTAATTGGTAGCCAAAGGTCACGCGCATGATTAAGGGGTGAATAATTTCGCGAATTTCCCCACGATGCCATATCCGTTGGGGAATTTCTAAGAGTTGGAGGGTGATTGCGGATTCCAACTCCCCATTCCGATAGCGGACCGCATCCCCAGCAGGAGATTCGGTCAGGGTGCACTGCTCTAACACAAGCGGCGCCGCAAGCTGGGCTTCACTCGCTTTAAAAATGGCGTCGACCACCGCCTCCACTGTAGGCACGCAATGTGTAAAAGCGGGCTGTGCATTCAAATAGACGTGGTCAAACTGAGGCATTACTGTGCTTAAGAGAAGCTCTTTGAGCTCAGAAAGCTCACAAATCATCCCAGAGTTGGGGGCCACGGGCCCAGAAATACCCACGCCTAAGCGATAGTTATGACCATGTCCAAACGCCCCTTGAGACTCAAGGCCAAAAAAAGAGCGGTTTTTCTCAGCCGACCAATCCCAACGCGCCAGACGATGAGACGCTGAAAAATCAAAATATTTCTGAGCAATGAGCATTACAGGCTGCTGTTCTTGGAAATGAGGCTCAAAAATTCCTTACGGGTAGACTCATTTTGCCGGAAAGATCCGACCATACAAGAGGTGGTCATGATGGAGTTTTGTTTTTCGACCCCACGCATCATCATGCACAAATGCCGGGCCTCAATCACCACACCAACCCCGTGGGCATCAGTACATGAGACGATGGCTTTGGCAATTTCTTGGGTCAGGTTTTCTTGGATCTGTAATCGGCTGGCAAACATATCCACAATACGTGCGACCTTCGAAAGCCCAATGACTTTCCCATTCGGGAGATACCCCACATGACATTTTCCAAAAAAGGGAAGCAAGTGATGTTCGCATGTGGAATAGAGCTCAATGTCGCGAACAATAACCATTTCATCCATATTGGAATCAAAAATGGCATCGTTGACAATCTCGCTCAATTTCTGATCATAGCCACGGGTGATGTGGGCCATAGCGGTGGCGGCGCGACGCGGGGTATCTTTTAAGCCTTGGCGATTGGGATTTTCACCCAAATCTTCGATCAATTCTCGGTATAATAAGGCCAATCTATCGGGGTTTACCATCATCAAAACGCCTTCAAAACAGCTTCGGGATGGCCGTCAACATTCACGTTGGCCCAACTCTTGGCAACTTTCCCCTCAGGGTCTACCAAGAATGTTGAGCGAATAAGGCCCATCGTAGACTTCCCATATTGGACCTTCTCGCCCCAAGCCCCATAGGCTTGAATCACGGCACGATCCGGGTCACTCAGGAGTGTAATACTGAGGTTATACAAGTCACAAAACTTTTGGTGAGACTCGCTTGAGTCTTTGGAAACTCCCAAAACAACGGCATTTTTGGCTTCAAATTGGGACTTAAGTTGGGTAAAGCCAATCGCCTCTCGGGTACAACCGGGGGTGTCGTCCTTAGGGTAAAAATAAACCACGACGGTTTTGCCACGGTACGCAGAAAGCGAATGGGCTTTTCCGGCTTCATCATGAAGGGTAAATTCTGGGGCAACATCGCCAATTTTTAGCATTAAAAAGTCTCCTTTTAAGCCAGATCGAAAATCCTCCATAGTTTAGCATTTATTATTTAATAAATTTAGCCTAAAATTGCAGCATGAATTTTTACAAATGGGGCCCTATAGCACTCGCGATCTGTTCGTATCTGGTCTACCACACCAGCCAAAAATACCTGAGCCAATCCATTAATCCGTTTTTGGTGACCTGTATCGCCTACACGATTGCGGCCGTGACCTCGGGACTTTTGTTTTTCAGCATCCGACTCAGCGGGTATTCCCTGCCGTCGGGGATGAATTGGCCGCTTCTTTCGATTGGGTTGGCGGTCGTGGGGCTCGATGTCGGGTTTCTGTTGGCCTATCGGGCAGGGTGGGGGATTGGCACTGCACCCGTGCTCACCAATGTTGTCGTGGCGATGGTGCTGCTACCGGTCGGGGTGCTCCTGTTCAAAGAAAAGGCAACCCTGATCAACTTAGTGGGCCTACTGTTTTGTATTACGGGGTTGATTTTATTAAAGTGGCGCTAGGTTAAAACCGTTTTGTTTCAACTATATCGTTTCAGACAAAAACTGGATCCCCGTCTTCACGGGGATGACAGAAAACATTCCCACGATCACATTTGTCATTCCCGCGCAGGCGGGAATCCAGTATTAAATTACAACTCTTCAATTTGAAAGGCTTTGACCCGAGCCGCACGGACAAATTCCTTAAAGAGGGGATGGCTCTTATACGGCCGTGATTTAAACTCAGGATGGTACTGACACCCCAGGTGGAA
>JAHFCZ010000138.1 GCA_023249285.1 bacterium
ACCAAATCTACGGGTTAACCAAGAACCAAACCTCACCGACCACCCGTCAAGGGCTTGCCACCAACACCCAACCCCAAGGGTCTTGGCTAAAGCCAATCAACCCCGTCCAATTTGCGATGGGCTTGGGCGCGTCTTTCGTCGCCAGCACGGCTGAATGGCTCACCAACCATATTGTCGAGGTCATCCATGCGGCATTCGAGCATCCGGGATTCTCGTTTGTGCACGTGGCCCAGCGTTGCCCCAAGTTTAACCCCACGGCATGGGAAGCAAAATCATCTTCCTGGTATGCCTTTGCCCAACACGCAGATGGCGTTAAAGCGGATACAAAATTTGGCCCGGATGCCCCGGTGATCGAGCATGATCCTACCGATCTGGCCAAGGCCTTTCAAATCGCGATGAGCGACACCAAGCATTTTGGGATCATCTACAAAGACGTCAACCGTCCTTGCTACGACAAAATCCTCCACCAAGCCGTGGCCAATACCCCGAAACAGTCTCGTAGTGCGTTGTTGGATCGCTATAAAATTTGATCTACCTCGACTATAACGCGACGGCCCCGCTCCACCCGAGGGTGGAGCGGGGCCTAAAAAAAGCCGCCGCACGCTTCGCGAACCCGTCTTCCGTCTACCATGCAGGCCGCCAGGCCAAAGAGGCCATCGAATCTTCCCGTGAAACCTTAGCAGCCCACCTCAACGCCGACCCGGCCCAAATCACCTTTACCAGTTCCGGCACCGAAGCCAACAACCAAATCCTCCAAACGATATGGACCTCTGCGTTGCGCGAGGGGAGAAACCCGCATTTCATTATGTCAGCAACGGAGCACGCTTGCGTGCGAAACACGGCTGCGTTCCTACGCGAGATGGGCGTGGCGGTCACAGAAATTGGGGTTGATGAATGGGGCCTGATCCACCTCGATGAACTTGCCGCGGCCCTTCGCCCAGACACCGCCTTGGTCAGTGTGATTCTCGCAAACAATGAAACCGGCACCCTTCAACCTCTCCCCCAAATCGTCGCTCTAGCCCACGCCAAGAACGTCCCGGTACACACAGACGCTGTCCAAGCCTTTGGTCGCCTAGGCCTCGATTTTAGGGCCTCTGGCGTTGATTTTATGACTCTATCTGCCCACAAGATTGGGGCGCTCAAAGGGGTAGGGGCCTTGTTGGCCAAAACCCCCGCCCAACTCAATCCCCTCCTACACGGCGGTCCCCAAGAAAAACAAAAACGGGCCGGCACCGAAAACACTTTGGGGATTATGAGCCTGGAAATGGTCCTCGAAGCAGAGGTGTCCCCCATTGACCTGGCGGCGCTGACGGCCTATTTTGAAGCCCAAATCCACCGTGAAATCCCCGATGTCATCCGAAATGGCCATCCCACGCTTTGTCTCCCCAATACCTTAAATCTCTCATTTTTGGGGACCCAAGGCGAGGCCATCGTGATGAACCTCGACCTTGCAGGGATTGCCTGCTCGACGGGCTCGGCCTGCTCGACGGGCTCGATCGATCCCTCCCATGTGCTCCAAGCCATGAACGTAGGGCCAGACCGGTTGACGAGTGCAGTGCGTTTTAGTCTGGGTCCCCAAACGACCCCAGCAGAGTTGGATCAAGTGGTGGCGGCCATAAAGCCGCTAGTTGCGCGTTTACGGATGCAATAAGGAGGTTGCGTTGGGCTAAGATTGCAGCACCCTCCGTCTCGAGGCGTTTAATCTTTTCCACTGCTGCCTTAAGTACTTTAGGCCTGGGAGTCTTGATGGCCACGGGTAGCTCAGTCCTTAACCGACCAAACGAGTCCTCGATATTTTTTCTTCGGTCCCGTTCCTCCTTGTTATGGGCATCCTGGCACTCTGGGGGTCTTTTCCTTTTGGATGAATCGCGTGGGAGTGGGGCATCTGGAACCGTAGGGGCGGACGGACCCGATGCTGGCCACCAGGGGTCGTAGAGCACTGGGTCGGGGTCCCCAGGCACCCAACAAAAGGGCATCAGATCAGCAGTAAAAGCGGTGACTTTGTGGAACATCAACGGCAAGGGCCTTATCTAGAATGACAACGGTAAAAAAGCAGCCTTTTTTGGCTCTTAGAACACATTGTCGGAGAAAGGGTGGAAAAATTGCAGATTTGCCATTTTTTTAATGTTTTTATACACTTGCCAAAACTATGATCAAAACACTCTTTAAAGACGCCTGGGCCCTCTACCGTAAACACATGTATGTGTTGCTGGGGGTGTCTGTCTTGCCGGTTATTCCGAGCATGATCATCCAAAACAAGATCACGTCGTTATCCGATGGTGTACCCCCCGCTATGCTAGGCGCGATTTTTGGGGGTAATTTCGTGGCGGCGACCCTGTTGCTGGTTGCCAATCTCTTTGTGTATTTCATGCTGGGACAAAGTGTAATGGGCCAGGACACGCGCTTCAAAGCCGTGGCCCAGATTCTAAGAGACCGCTTGGGACTGGGGTTGAAGGTGGTTCTCTATATGGCTTTAAAAGTGATGACGGGGTTTCTATTGGCCATCATTCCAGGCATAATTTGGAGTATGCGGTACTGGTTTGTGCCGCTTGCGATTACGACCGAGTCCCGCGAAATTAATGCCCTCGCGCTCAGCACCAAGCTCATGAAAAAATATCTTTGGCCGATATCAGGGCTTTATTTCTTGGGCGGGCTACTCATCGCCCCAGCGATGATCTTGACAGTGCTCGCCAAGGAGAGTGGCGCCACCCTAGTCTTGGTTGCGGCCATCATCAGTGCGGGGGCCTCGTCCTTCTTGCTCCCGATGCATTATGTCATTTTCAAGCGATACCGTGACAAAATAATGGCTGAAAACCCACTCTCAGAGTACGAAACCCCGTATGTGACCTGGAAAATGGTGTTCACCTGGGCAGGGGCCTTGATCGGGATGCTGGTGGTATGGTTTGCTGTCATTGAACTCGTGACAAAATAAAATCCGAAAAGAGATACCCCATGAAACACGCTTTGATACTCACCCTCGTTTTTTTGAGCGTATTGGAAGGTGGTAGCCGGTTTGTGCGCCCCAGTATTCAATTTGGGGAACCCGTGACCCCGAATTACCCCTACACCTGGCCACCGATGGCAAACGCTGGGAATTAAGTTGTTTACAGCCTCTAAAATCGGATTAAGCTTGTCCCCAACTTAAACTAAAAGTCATAGTATATGTTTACTTTTGTGGAAAATGGGTA
>JAHFCZ010000051.1 GCA_023249285.1 bacterium
CTTCCCGAGGGCCAGCTTCGTAATCTGGTTACAAAGGTGTCGATGATCAAAGGGCTTGGGAATGATGTCCACTGCCCCGTTTTCAAGGCTGAATTTGTGTTGGTCTGGGGTGTCTTGATGGCTGCCCAACATGATGATGGAGAGCTTGGGATTCAATTTCAAGAAGGGGAGGACCCATTGGTCACCGGTAATGCCGGGTAAGGTAATATCGAGTAGCACGACATCGAATTGATCAGGTGACGATTGTAATATGGCCTTGGCCTTGGGCCCCGATTCGGCTCGAAAGACCTCAAATGCGTGGCCTAAGATGCCTTCGATGATGTTGCGAATATGAGGTTCGTCATCTACAACAAGGAGGCGTGGTGTTTTGCGAGTGGGCCTGCAATACCGTAAAAATAGGTCGTACAGATTGGCAATCATCATGCCTGGAATATGCCCAAAATGGGGGGGATGCTAAACCTGATAGTGACGCGTGACGCGGTCTCCGAGGGTGCAAAGCGATTCGTAGGGGATGCGATGGGCGTGCGCACTGAATTCTTCGAGGGAAATATGTGCTTGGCCTTGGTGGCCAAACAGTACTGCTTCGTCGCCAGTTTGGATGGGATCTTGGCCGACATTGACCATCATCATGTCCATGCACACGCGGCCGACTACCGGGTAGCGTTTTTCGTGAATCAGGACCTCGCCCATGAAGCTTCTCGGAATTCCATCCGCGTACCCGATATCCAGTACCGCAATTTGGGTGGCGGCGGGGGTGTGATAGGTGCTCCCGTAACTGATGGGGGTGTTGGCGCCTACGGTTTTGACCGATTGGACCTGGGTTTTCAGGGTGGCGATGGTGAGGTAGCTATCCATTCCGATGCGGATCATGTCGAGGTGGGTGTCCGGGAAGTATTGCGTGGCGGCCGAGTTGGCGGCATGGCGAATAATTTGAGGGGATAAATGGAGTGGGGCGAGGGTGTCCAGAAAGGTTTGGAGTTGGGTTTGTGTAAACTCAGATTCTGGCTCGTCGGCGCAGGCAAAATGGGTGCATACGCCTTTGAGATGGAGGTTAGGGCTGGTCTGAATGAGGTCAACCAAGGTGGCGGCTTGGGCGGGCAGACAGCCTGCACGACCCATGCCTGTATCAATTTTGAGATGAACTTGAATTTGTGCATGATGGGATTCGGCCAAGGCTTGGAGCTCGAGGATAGCGTTGGCTGTATAGACGACTTGCTCGAGGTTGTAGCTCAGGAGGCTGGATAAGGTCTCGGGTTCAGGATGGGAGAGGACTAAAATGGGCAGGGCGATATGGGCATTTCTGAGCGCAATAGCCTCGGGAACGGTGGCGACGCCGAGATAGTTTACAAGGCCTTCGGTTTGTAAAAAAGTGGAGAGGGGAATTGCACCCAATCCATAGGCGTTGGCCTTCACTACCGCCATAAGTTGGGTGTCGGGGCTGGCTAAGTTGTGGCGGAGCCGGGTCCAAAATTCACGGTATTGGGGGAGGGAAATGGTTACTTCGCGCATGCTTGAACCGCTTTCATGTGGAGGCTGTGTCCGGATTTGATCCCGATAATGTGGGCTTTGAGATGGACCCCCAAACAGGCAAAATCGCCGATGAGATCCAGTAGCTTATGCCGGGCCATTTCATCGGGGAATCGGGGGGGATTCAGGTATCCATTCTCGTCGATGACCAGGGCATTGTCGAGGCTGCCTCCCAAGGCTAACCCCCGTGCTCTGAGTGCGTCGACTTCATGTTTGAACCCATAGGTTCTGGCGGGGGCTACGTCGGTGATGTAGGTGTCGGGATTATGGGTGAGTGTGACCCGTTGTTGGCCGATAAAGGCTTGGGGATAGTCCAGGCAGTAGGTCCATTGGCGTGTTTTGCTAGGGAGGATGAGTAGATGATGCTGGCCTTCGGTGAACCACATGGGTTCGGTGATGGTTTGCGTGGGAATGGGGGTGGATTGGGGGGTGATCCCCGCCTGGAGCATGGCGTCCACAAAGCCTTTTGCACTGCCATCTAGGATGGGGACTTCTTCGCTGTCCAAGGTCATGATGAGATTGGTGATATTGAGGCCCCAGCAGGCGGAGAGGAGGTGCTCAGGGGTTTCTACTTTGGCGGTTCCGCATTGGAGATGGGTGGCCCGTTGTGCGCTCACCAGGCTTGTGGGGCTCACGGGGATTTCGATGTGATTTAAATCGCTGCGACTAAAGCGAAGGCCGGTGTTTTCCGGGGCAGGGGTGAGGGTAATACTCGCAGACTTGCCGCTGTGCATGCCAATCCCTTCCAGGCGGATTTCCGTGCTTAGTGTCTGTTGAAAAATGCCTAATTCATCCATTTTTCGCTCTCCTCATTTAGGTGTTGCGCGTGCAGAAGCTATTGGCCATTGTGAGATGGGGTGGGGGGTAAAAACCCCAACAAAATGACAATGCCAGTGAGGGCGAGGGCGATCGCGAAGAGGCTATAGGTGCCGGGAATAGAAAGGCTAAACAGTCCAAAGGCGAGTATCGGGCCAAAGACGCGGCAGAGGCTGTTAAGGCCTTCGTAGACCCCCATGGCACTGCCTTGGTTTTCGTTGGGGATGAGGGTGGAGAAAATGGCGGGTAAATAGGCACTGATGAGGCCCATGCCGAGCGCTAACGTGGCGACCCCGAGTAAGAGCAAGCTGAGATGTTGGGCGCTGGATAGTAACGCAAAGGCGGCGGCTGTGGTGGCCAATCCGATTAAGAGCATGCGTTTTGGTTTGCCCATAATCCGGCGGGTGACCCCCCCTTGGACGAGCATGGTCATTAGGCCGGCAAAGACGAAGAGCCAGCTATTTTGTTGCTCATTAAAGGCGAAGGTGAACTGGGTGAAGACCGCAAACGTGGTTTCAAAACCGGCGAAAATTAACATATAAATGAGCTGAGTGCCGAGAATCAAGGGGACCCATTTGGCTTTGAGAACACTCAGGCCGGACCAGAGCTGACGTTGGGGGCTATGACTCGGGGTGCGATGTTCAGGTTCCGGGAGGAAGAAGTAGGTTAAAATCAGGGCGATACCCGAAAACCCTGCAGCGACGAGCGCGGGAAGTGCTTGACCGTAAGGGTATAAAAATCCACCTAACGCTGGTCCGAAAATGAAGCCAACCCCGAAGGCGATGCCGATGACGGCCATGCCTTTGGGGCGATTTTCAGGGGTGGTGATGTCGGCGATATAGGCCCTTGCGACGGAAATGTTGCCGCCGGTGAAGCCGTCAATGAGGCGAGAGAGTAAAAAGAGGCCAAAGGAATGGGATGCAGCCAACACAAAGTAGCCGATCATCGTGCCGAGCTTGCTCAGCAAGAGCACGGGGCGACGGCCGATCCGGTCTGAGAGTTGGCCCAAAAGAGGGGCTGCAATAAATTGGGCGGCAGAATAAGCGGCCATCAAAAATCCGACCCAAAGTGTAGGGACATGGAGCTTGAATCCCAGCTGCGGCAAAATCGGAATGATGAGCCCAAATCCAATCAGCTCGGTGGCCACCACCATAAAGAGGGTCCAAAGGGCTTTTTTATGGGAAGAGACAGCGGTCATCGACATTCCTTTTCGAGGGTTTCCAAAATAATTTTGTCGTCTTTGCCTTCCAAATGCAAGGTCAGATCGGCGTACTGGGTGTAGAGCCGATCACGTTCATTAAATAGTATTTCGATTGGTTTATTACCTAGTCCAACAATTCCGCGTGATTGGAGATTGGGAATCCGATGTAAAATCCGAGATAAGGAATCTTCAAGGTAAATAATTTTGCAGAAGGCTTTGAGGTGGGTCATGGCCTTGGTGCTGTAGACGATACTGCCGCCCGGGGAAATGATACAGTGGGGTTTCATAGGTAGGCTCAACACGGCGGCTTCTTCTTCCCGCATGAAAGCTTGGTCCCCGGCGTGATTGATATGAGCTTGCAGAGAGGTGCCTAATTTTTGGGCAATGACCAGGTCCGTGTCGATGAACTCCCACCCGAGGCTTTTTGCTAATCGCTTCCCGAAAGTGCTTTTTCCAACGCCAGGCATTCCAATGAGGGTAATGGACTTCATATTGCCCCTCAGTTTATCATACTTAAGTGCTCTGTTGCGAAATGCCCAAATTTCCCCATTTTCAGCCGAGAAATGGGCTCTTTGGACATTTCTCTAACATCGCATGTCTTAGGGTTTTAAACTGCAGATAGGAGAGAGATAGGTATGCGAGAGATTCAGACTGATGTGGCCCCAGCGCCTTTGGGGCATTATGCCCAAGCGATTGAACACCAAGGCGTGGTGTATGTGTCGGGGCAGTTGCCCTTGGATGCGAACGATTCCAATGCCCCATTGGGGGATGTCACGGCCCAAACGACCAAGACGTTGGAAAATATGGAAGCGATTTTGGTGGCGGCGGGTTCTTCCCGAAACCAAGTCTTAAAAGCGACGGTGTATCTGACGGATTTAAACGACTGGCCCATAATTAATGCTGCGTATGGGGTGTTTTTTGGGGCGCATCGTCCGGCACGTGCGGCGGTTCCGGTTCCCGCATTGCCCAAGGGCTGTAAATTGGAAATCGAAGTGATTGCGGCGGTTTAGCCTCATGATTATTTTGGGAAATTAAAGAGGAAGGACGATCAGACTTAAAAGATAGAGGGCAAGAAGAGAAGTTTTGAAGTAATTTTGAAGTATTGCTTGAATGAGATGGAAGGCTCTTTAATAACGGGAGTCACCAAAGAGAGTCTTGAATTTTTTTGTAGGGGTCTATCCCTGCCCTAAGTCTTATGTCCAATCCCTCCTGATCAAAAGGGGGGAAAGATCAGGAGAGATTGGTCATACTACAGTTGCCTCCCCCCAGGCTGTACTTAAGTTTTCGGAATTGATAGCAAAATTTTGCAGGGATTTTTTTCGATGTATTTAAACCATGACAAATGAAATTTCTGAGCTCAATATTTATGTGAAGCGCAAAGATGTCGTTGGATTTTTGCGGGTGTATGTCCGATTAGTCGTGGAAGGGCGGTCTTTGCCCATGCCTTCGACCATTGATGTACAGCGTGCCAAATCCGGGTGGCTGACTTGTCTGCAAGATGTGGTGGGGTCTTTCTCGGCAGACTTTGTGGAGAAGGTGGCTCAGTATTGGGTCAAGCTTTCCCAACGGCATGGGAACCCGAGTAGCCCTGATTTTGCCCGGGATATTTTAACGATTTTGCATAACCAAGCGTGGGTGCCGCCCAAGACGTCCGCCCCGACTCAGAAATTTGATACTGATGCGGTCGCGCCTCAGATTTCCCAGCGCTATTATAATCATGGACAGATTCTGAACGAGGATCAGGTCCAAAAATTGAGCCAAAAATGTATCCGAGACAATGATGCGGACGGCTTCATTATCGCGTATTTGGCGCTCTTGAAGCTTGAGATTCGACCCCAAGTGCCGATGAGTACGGTACTGGATGTGATTTCGAATAAGTGGGAGGAAATTATTGTTCGTGAATTTGGGGTAAGTCCGTCGGATGTCTTTTTGCTCACCATTGCGACCCGATGGTTTTATATTGTGAATCTCAAAGGCTTGCCGATGACGTTGCCGCAGCTCCATGCGATTGCGGCGTATTTTGAGACCCATCGGATTCCCGGTCAGCGGGAGACGCAAGCTGATCAGACCGCAGGGAAAAAGCGCAAGTTTTGGTGGTTTGGATAACCGAAAGGGAGGGAATCATCCCGATAGGGAGATATATCATGAGCACGCACATCACCACCACTTCTAACTCCATTATCGAGCAGGCTTACGAAATGGCATTGACGACCCTAAAAGACCGATACACTGCCGGTGGAATCTATGCCGGAAAAAATCAATTTTCGGATATTTGGATTCGCGATAGTTGTTATGCGGCCCTAGGGGCCTTAAGTGTGGGTGATGTCGAGGTTGTTAAAACCAACCTCGAGACGTTGTTGGCCTACCAAAATGAAGATGGGCAAGTGCCGCTTCGTGTCGGGCAAAAATGGTTTTTGTTGAAGTATTTGGGGGTGGATTCCAAAACCCCTCAAGCGCGATATACCGAAGATAAAGGCGTGTCGGTGCCGGCTGATGGCAACTCTCTTTTCATCACGATTGTGGAGCGCTATATCCAAGCCACCAATGATCGGGCCTTTTTGGTGCGACATTTTGACCGTGTAAAAAAGGCAATGGAGTGGAATTTTGCCCAAGATTCCAACCGCGATACTTTGATGGAAGAAGGTCATTATGCCGGATGGGCGGATAGCCTCAAAAAAGCCGGGACTGTGCTCTACACCAATGTGTTGCATTTCAAAGCGGTGAAAAGTTTTGCAATCTTGTGCCACTACATTGGTCGGGAGGCCGAGGCCAAGCATTACGACTATTTGGCAGATTGTGTGCAATCGGCCTTGAATCGGACCTTTTGGAATGGCTCGTATTACATCGATTGGATTTCTCCGAATGGCAAGCGTCAGGATTATTTTTCAACGGATGGGAATGTCTTTGCGATTGTGTTTGGGGTCGCGGACCGGGCGCAATCTCTCAAAATTCAGGCGTATATCAAAGATCACCAATTGGACCAAGGCTTTAGTACGCAAACCGTGCATCCCCCTTACAAAAGATCTTTGGTCTACTCGTTGTTCCATTTTGTGAATATCCACGATTATCACAACGGCTTGGAATGGCTGTGGTTAGGCTGTGTGGATGCGGTTTCTAAATCCATGTTGGGGATGAATGCACAGGCCAAGCAACTCTTGGAACGCATCGCTCAGAAGATCGTGGACCACGGGGGCGTGTATGAGGTCTACGATGGGGGCAACCCCGTCAAGCGACTTTTTTATAAAAGTGAACACTGGTTTGCATGGTCCGCTGGGATGTTTGTGTGGGCGTGTCATGAGCTGGGGATGGTGCCGAAGTAATCGCTTAAGTTTCCCCACAGAATATGCTATACCAAGGCTATGATTTCAGAAGAAACCGTGGCTCAGGTTAGAGCCTACCCGGATATTGTTGCCATTATTTCCGATTACGTCACCCTCAAAAAACGAGGGCGGAACCACATTGGGCTTTGTCCTTTTCATTCTGAGCGAACACCTTCCTTTTCGGTGAGCCCTGAAAAGCAGCTTTGGCATTGCTTTGGGTGCCAGGCCTCCGGGGACCATATTGGTTTTGTGATGAGGGCGGATAATGTGTCCTTTGCTGAGGCCGTGGTGCACATTGCCAACCGGGCGGGGATTCCGGTGGTTGAATCTGAACGGAGTCCGGGGATGACTGCGCTTGATATGAAACGTAAGGCTATTTTGGATGTGCTTTTTGCCGTTCGGGTCTATTTTGAATCTAAATTGGCCGGGAGTCCGGGGTATGACTATTTGATTAAGCGAGGGTTTTCCTCGGAAACGTTGACCCAATTTCATATTGGATTTTGCCCGGGGGCGTCTGCATTTTTGGCCGATGCAAAGTCTGCTGGCTGGGATTTTGAGCTCCTGCGTGAGGCTGGGGTGCTCTCTAAAAGTGACACTGGCGAGTGGCGGGTCCGATTTTGGAATCGGGTGATGTTTCCCATTTTGGATCATAAGGGCCGTACGGTGGGGTTTGGGGGGCGGACTTTGGATGATACTGTAGGGCCCAAATATATTAATACGGACGAGACGCTGGTGTTTAATAAACGTAAAATTTTTTATGGCCTAGATCAGGCCCGGACGGTGATTCAAAAACAAAACCAAGCCCTGTTGATGGAAGGGTATTTGGATGTCATGGCGGCCCATCAGTTTGGGTTTGGACTGGCCATTGGCACGATGGGCACGGCGTTGACCTCAGATCACGCCCAGATGTTGCGGCGACTGACCCAGCACGTGGTGATGATTTTCGATACAGATGCGGCGGGCCAGGCGGCCGTGGAGCGCAGCTATGAAGTGCTCCGGACCTATGAATTCCAGATGGCGGTGGTGGAATTAACCGAAAAAGACCCTGCGGACACCCTCATGAAGGATGGGCCCGAGGTGTTTGCCAAGGCGTTGAGCGTTGCAGAGCCGATATTAGGGTATCGGATTTCGGCGGCGCATCGACAATGGCGAGGGCGCGTCGAGGAGGTGCCGGGTCTCCTGGAAGGGGTCTTGAGCATGCTCCAAGTGGAGCCCGATCCGATGATCCAACGGTTCTATGTCAAACGCATCGCCACGCTCTTTCAATTGGAGCCAGAATGGGTATTGGCTAAAGTCAGACAGGTACGCTATACTGCCGCGAAATCAACAATTCCAAAACACGACTCTCAAGACAAGTACCACAAAGCCCAAGATTTCATCCTATTTTGTATGGCCGGAGATCTCGTCGTGCGCACCCAAGTCCTCGAGCAGTTAACCCCGAATGAATTTTTGGGTGAAACGTATCAGGCTTTGGTGGCCCAGATGGCGGCTTCGGATGCGGTGAATCAAGCTTTGTTGGTGGCGATTCAAGCCCCAGAGCAAGCCCAATTGCTGAGTCGAATCTTGATGAAAACTGGTGACGTCGGTTCAGACCTCTCGGATTGTATTTCAACCTTAAGGAGCTATCACAAACGTCATTTTGTTGAACAACTTAAACAACAGATGGCTCAAGCTGAATCTCGTGGTCATGACGAAGAAGTTGCACGCTTATTCGGGCAAATTCGTGACCTTCTTCAAAATCACTAATGAATCAATAGGGAGTGGTTATGTCGGAATTCGACACCTTAGTTCACGTACAAGAAGAGAGTATCGACGAAACTGAGTTTGATGATGCTGAGGATACGGATTCCACTGAGGCTGTGGAGCCTACGCTGCAGCAATTAGAGACGATCCTGTGTTCAGCGGGTGATGTGGGCGTGGATGATGCGGTTCGGTTGTATCTGAAGGAAATTGGGCGCGTTAAGCTCCTCAATCGTGAAGAGGAGGTCTCCTTGTCCAAGGAGATTGTCGCCGGGTCTGAGCAAGCCAAATCTGGGCTGATTGTGGCCAACCTTCGACTCGTGGTGAGCATCGCTAAAAAGTACACGGGCCGCGGGATTTTGTTTCTTGATCTGATTCAAGAGGGGAACCTGGGGTTAATCCGAGCAGTAGAAAAATTCGACTACGAAAAAGGGTATAAATTTAGTACCTATGCCACCTGGTGGATTCGCCAGGCGATCACACGAGCTATTGCGGACCAAGCCCGGACGATTCGGGTGCCGGTGCATATGGTTGAAACCATGAATAAACTGCGTCGCGTGACCCGTGAATTGATGCAAGATTCCCTCAAGAAGCCCACGGACCAAGAGGTCGCAGAGGCCTCTGGTGTCGCCCTGGAGCGCGTTAAGGAAGTATTCCGTATATCGCAAGTGCCGTTGTCCTTGGAGACGCCTGTTGGCGATGAATTCGGAGTCCTAGGCGATTTTGTGGAGGACAAGACCTCTGAAATGCCGGATCAGCGGGTGTTGCGAGAGTCTTTGAAAAATGCGCTCAATATGGTTCTTTCAGAGCTTACTGATCGGGAAAAGCAGGTGATTAAGCTCCGTTTTGGGTTTGATGATGGCGTGGCCCGTACTCTTGAAGAGGTGGGGAATATCTACAACGTTACCCGCGAACGGATCCGCCAAATCGAATGTAAAGCCATCGAAAAGCTCCGTCATCCGATTCGGATCAAGCGGCTGCAGGAGTTTGTGTAACCCCGTCTCCTAGGCGATTTGCCAACAATTGGGTAGAATAAGAGCTCCCTTTTCGGGCCCATAGCTCAGTGGTTAGAGCAGTCGGCTCATAACCGATTGGTCCTAGGTTCAAGTCCTAGTGGGCCCACCATCGCTTTTATATGTCATTTTGAACTCAAAAATAGGTTCGAGTTAACCAGTCGGATTACAGGATTTTTACAATTCTGGGATCGCTTTTTCTAAGAACTGAAAGATGAAGTGAACTAAAGCTGGAAGGAGGAAGCTCACCCCCTTCCAGTCTTTGCTTTTCGACTGCGACAAAAATAAGAAATGCATATTTTTTTAGGATTTTTATATCATCATCAATTGATTTTGCAGCGAGTACCACATCCAAGGGTTCACTTGCAATATCAACCCAGTCTTGAATATTCTGAAAGAAATTCCCTATCAATTTAACTTCATCATCAGACAAATCGTTAGAATAGTCTATATACATTGCCTGGCAGCTAGAAGCTAGCCTAAAGAGATCCTTTCCAAAATCAACAGTCATTAAATTTTTTGGAATTTCTTCTTTAAATCGCTTTATTTTAACTGGTTTTGGGATGTCTTCATTTTTTAACTTATCTTTGACCCAGTTTTCATGGTTATTTTTAATGTTTCGTAGAATCTCTGTTGAATAAGTTTCAAATTGGTCATCTATCATTTTATGATGGGGAGTGTAAATTAAAGAGTGTAATTTCAGAATAGGAACCGCAACAAAGAAGCCCAAGGGGTGGAATGGAGCGTAGCGGAATGGAAGCTCTTGGGCTTGCCATCACTGTTGAGAATCTGAA
>JAHFCZ010000052.1 GCA_023249285.1 bacterium
TTCAGTGCGCCTCGGTATGGCCAATTTAGAGTCACGAGCGGGAACTTTATTTATGTGAATCCGGATGGGATTTCTCGGGTGATTTCGTCTCCATTGCAACGGGGAACAGGGACGACTGGGACCTTGGCGTTTTGGGTGGATCCGTCTACTTTGGGGATTACCACTGCGACTTGGGATGGGCCGACCTCTACCTTGACGGTTTCTGGGGATGTGAAGTTGACCCGATTCCGACGTGCGGCTGATTTTAGAGTGACCTCCAATGCGAAATGGGGTGGGCAAACGGCCTTTGATCTTAGTTCAAACTTGGCTCACGATGGGGATAGCACTTTGGTGAAGGGATATACCGCGGAATCCGTGGCGGTGAATATCAACAGTAAGTGGGGGAACTCCTTGGTGCCAGTGCAGGTCAAAGGCGCTGATATTTCAATGAAAACGAGCAATGGAAGCTTCCTTCTTAATAATGCCCAAGCGATTGGTTTGATGGTGGATGTTTCCTCGGTGAATGTGTCGACAATTCCTTCTGATCGTGGCTCCAAATATGCGGCCATTTTCAAAGGGGGGAATGTGGGGATCGGGACGACCACCCCCCGTGCAGAGTTGGAAGTTGCAGGGACTGTCTCTGCCAACTACTTTAATCTTTCCGGTGGCTTAACTGTACCGCAGTTGACCGTGGCACGGAGTGCTTTTGTGGCCAAGTCTGTGGTGACTTCGGGTGGGGTACTTCCACGTGTAGGGATTGGGATTACGGACCCTGAAAATAGCAATGCGGAATTTACTGTTCGAGGCATGGTTTCTGCGAATGCGTTGACTGTTGCGAATGGGATTACCGCGGTCACTGCCAATATCGGCAATAATACCTTTGTGGTGGATGCCACTGGTAATATTGGGATTGGGACTTCTCGCCCGATTGGACAGATGGATATCCAAAAAATCATTACTGGGGTCATGACTGCCGACCAGATCTCTCAAAAAATTGATGTCTCTATCGATGGGGCCCCTCCAGGAAATATTTTCTTCCTCAACCGTAACATCACAGGTGTGGATATGGCGCTTCGTTCAGCCGGGAATAACCGACTCTCTGCAAATGCAACTGGGATTAAGTTGGACATGAGTGCCTTGAACTTGAATGCCGGCAGTAAGGCAGTTGGTTTGGATGTGAATGTGACGGGTACAACTGGAACTCGGTATGCGGCCATTTTCCGTGGCGGACGCGTGGGGATTGGGACCACAACGCCAGGTGCGGATTTGGATGTTGTGGGTACTATTAATGCGACAAACTTGTACTTACGCAGTAATTTGCAGTCTAACCGTGCAACCTTTAATTACTTGACGGTGAATACCTTTGCGACTTTCAACGGGACCGTTTCGGTTAATAATTTGATTGTGCGTGGCACCATAACCGCGAACTCTTTGGTACTCGGTTCAACCTTGGTGGCACCGGATGCTATTTTTGCGACCTTGAATGCGTCTACGGTTTCGGTGAACGGATTGTTACGTACCCGCGACTTGCGTGTTACCCGTGCGTTGACTGGGCAATCGGCCTTATTTACGGGTGGGGTGGGGATTGGGGTGACGACGGCTCCGCTTGCTGGATTGAAAGTCTCCGGTAATATTTCAACCGATACGTTGGAGGCTACATCCCAATTACGATTGACTAATGCCACCCTTAATGTGGGAACGCTGTCCGGCACCACTTATTTTATGGTTACCCGAGGGGGTAAAGTGGGGATTGGGACTTCTGTGCCTTCGGTGCCTTTGCACGTTCAATCGACGACCGCGCGGGTGTATTCCGCAGCAGACACCTCCACTTGGGGTGTCATGAAGATTCAGTCCCAAAGCAATGCGGTGAACACTGGGGCTGGCTTGCTCTTTATTCCTGACAACATTGTTTCAACGAGTACGGTGGGGTCTGGGATTGTGGGGATTCGAGCTTCGGATTCCTTGTCTCAACCCAGCTCTCATTTGGCCTTTATTACCGATCCGATTTCTGGGGTTCCCCAAGAACGCTTGCGTATTACAGAAGCAGGGAACGTCGGGATTGGGACGACCGTGCCTTCAGCCTTGTTGGATGTCAATGGATCGGTTCGGGTGAGTGGAAACTTGACCGTAGACGGTGCCTTTTCTATTTCTAAATTGGTGGGGATTAACGGACTGATTATCACCCCCAACGGGCTGCTCGAAATTAATAATGGCGTGTCTGTAAACCAATCGTTGACGATTGGAAAAGCGACCTTTATCAAGGCTGGGTCTGCCCCTACTGTTCCGACTGGATATGGGGCCTTGTTTGTGGATAGCTCTGATAATAATTTGTATTTTATTAAGCCTGGGACCACGTTGCCTATTAGCTTAACCGGGGGTGTTCTGGGGACGGCTGGACGTGTTCCTTATATCAATACGGATGGCAATTTAAAGAGTGATGCACCGATCTTCTGGAATGCAACGACCAAGCGGTTTACGGTGGGGACCTTTAACGTGATGACTGGGGTGGATGTCGGGGTTACCCTGAACAACTCTGCTGTTGGGAATTTGACCGGTCAGCGAGTGCGGATGGCCTTTGCGGATCGTAGCGGATTAACCGGGACACAGACCAGTGTCTTTACCGGTATGGATATTCAAATGACCGGGTCTAATCCCAGTGATTTAAGCAACTTTGGACGATTGGGTTCTAATGAAACGGCGATTGGGTTGAAGGTGGATGTGCGCACCCTGAAAGCCCTCCAATTTGATTCGGGTGGTGGGAGTACCCAAGGGGTCAAATATGCGGCTCAATTCTTGGGTGGTAATGTGGGGATCGGAACAGAAACTCCGCAAGCCGCCTTGCATGTGGCCAGTGAATTGGCCAGCGTACCGGCTTTGCGTGTGGATCTTTTAGGAACAGCGAATGCCTTTGTGGTGACGTCCAATGGGTATGTTGGTGTTGGCTTGGCTAAACCGACTAGCCGGTTCACTATCCAGGCGGATGGGACTGATTCAGCACGTTCGGCCTTCAATGTTCAAAATTCCTCCGGGACCTCCATGCTCTTTGTTCGTAATGATGGCAGGGTGGGGATTGGGACGACGACCCCAGCCGCTGCTTTACATGTGATTGGCACGGTTTCAGCAAACGTGGGTACTTTTGGGACGGCGACTGCCACCACTCTCAATATTGGCAATGGTAACTTCTTTGTGAATGCCTCTGGGAATATTGGGATTGGGACGACCCAACCCAAGGGTAACTTGTCTTTCAATAAGCTCTTTACTTCGACCACCTTGCCGACGACTGACTTTACTTCTCAAAAGATTCAATTGTCTGTCGGTGAAACATTGCCAAATACACAATTTACATTTACAAAGAATTTAACAGGTTTGGATGTTAATTTAGCGTCCTTGTCCGGCAGTACGGTGGGGACTGCGCTTTCTCCCGCGATAGCGACTGGGGTGAGTGTAAACTTGACCGCGGTACAGTTAGGTACCGGCTCTAAAGCGGTGGGTGTGTTTGTGGATGTGACCGGGACTACCGGGGTTCGTCACTCGGCTGTGTTTATGGGGGGGAATGTCGGGATTGGGGTGCGAAACCCTGGCGTTGCCTTGGATGTGAATGGTGACGTTCGTGCGACCTCCTTGCAGTTAAGTGGGTCTCTGACTGCTAGTGCGGTGACCTTTAATACGTTGGTGGTGTCTCAAGCGGCTACTTTGAACGGGACTGTTACAGCGAATAAATTAGTGGCCAATGCGGCTTCTGTGAATATTTTAATTGTCAAAGGGACTTTGGATGTGGCTACCGGATCCTTCAATGTGATTAAAGGGACCAAGGGGATTTTCACCACTTTGGGTGTGGGCACGAATGTGAAGCCTACGCGTGAGCTGGAAGTGTTGGGGGATGCTTATATTAGCAAAACAGTGACGGTGAATGGGAGCTTGGCTTCGCCACTCTTGCGTTCTATCTCCACGATTAACATCACGGCGCCAGCCGGCGTTGTGGTCAATGGTGGTGTGTCTATGAATAGTGGCCTGTTGGTAGGCGGCGGGGTGGGCTTGCGTAAGCAATCTCAACCTGGGACTTCAACGACTTTGGGGCAGATTTATGTGGATACTGCCGGGCAGTTAAATTACTTGAAACCTGGGAGCACCACACCGGTTCAATTGTCTTCTTCTGGAACGCCTGGAAAAGTACCTTACTTTGACAATACAGGGAACTTGAGCTCCTCCGCGAATATTACCTGGACTTCTGGTACCAATACCTTGAAGGTTGGCACTGGCAGTATGACGATTAATACGGCAGTACCGAATACGGTATATGCTTCTGGGATGGCGGCTGAAGACATTAACATGACCTTCGGAGATCGTAGCGGCTTGGCTGCGACCAGTAAATTTGTAGGCTTGAATATTGCTTTGACGGGTCAAAACCCTTCGGATCCCTTTAATTTTGGTCGTTTGGGACGAAGTGAAGAGGCGGTAGGGTTACGGGTTGACCTGTCGAGTGTTCGTGCGAAATATACCTCTGCAGAGAGCTTAGGCGCAGATTCTACCGTCCTCGGTTATAAATATGCAGCTGTTTTTGTGGGCGGTAACGTTGGAATTGGAACAACTGCTCCGGCTGCAGGCTTGCATGTTCAGAGTTCAGCCGTTTCGAGCGTGCCTTTCCGGGTGGATACCGTCAATACCCAGAATGCCTTGGTTGTGAATAGCGCTGGCTATGTGGGGATTGGGACATCTGCCCCCGGCGCAAGGTTGGCGATTAAGGCTTCTAATACCGCTGGTGGATTATTGAATTTGCAAGATAATAGCGGGACTAGTGTGGTCTTTATGAAAGCGGATGGCCGGATGGGGATTAATACCACGTTGCCTTCTGCAAATATTCACGTTGTCGGGGTGAGTACCACACCGTTACTGCGTGTGGATACCACTGTAGCGACTGCTTTGACTGTAAATCCTGCTGGGTTGCTGGGGATTGGCACAGTGCTTCCTTCAGCGAGTGTTCACGTGATTGGCAACGGGACGACGGCGCCGTTGATCGTGGGTGCAGGTAGCAATGCCAATGCCTTGTTTGTGGAAAAGACGGGCTTGGTGGGCATGGGCACGTCGACCCCGCTCTACCCCTTGTCTGTGAACGGGATTGTGATGGCAGGGACTCCGAATGTTAATACGGGAGCTCAAATCCGTGTTCCGTCCTGGCTATTAAATACTGTTCTCACGAACCGTGGGTTCTTGGCGAATAACAATACGGATAACCTTTTCTTCGGTGTGCGTCCTCGGACTTCCGGTACGGGTTCTGATGCCGTCTTGTGGTGGGGGAATGCCGCAACGGATGCCTTTAACTTCGAATATTACAACGGTACTGTGACGACCAATATCATGACCATGAAAGGGACTGGGATGGTCTTGATTTCGACTCGAAATACGGTGCCTTCTGCCAGTGTCCATATCATTGGTAAATCACCGTTCATTGTAGAAACGCCTTCTGACAAAAATTTGTTTGTGGTTTCAAGTAACGGCTATGTTGGGATTAAAACCCGCTTGCCTTCTGCAAACTTACACGTAGTGGGAACCGTGATGGCGACGACGATGAAGGTGTTGCAAGGCAGCCTCCAAGTTTCAACCTTGAACGTTTTGGGTAGCTTGAGCGTGATTCGCAATGTGACGGTGAATATGGTTGCGACGGGCCAAGCTATTGTGATGAAAATCGGGTCGGATATGAACTCCGATGTTGCTGCTTTGGATGTCAAACTTGATGCGTTGAATAACCCCTTGTATGGTACAAGTCCGTCATCTGGTCGTTCTTATACCGTTTATAACGGTGCGCAAGCCATTGGGTTGCGGGTGGACGTCTCAGGTGTGGAAGTACGAGATCCGGTGTTGCGAGCTGATGACAAGCCTGGCTACAAAGTTGCGGCAGCATTCCTCGGCGGTGATGTGGGGATTGGGCCTGATACCAACTTTAGACCTGCGTACCCCTTGCATGTTCAAAGTACTTTGCAAACTGTAGGGGGTAGCACCTTTGTGGATATTGCCCGCTTGGGGTCTAATCAAGGGGATCTGACTTTGCGTGACTTTGGGTCTGGCAGCATGGGCTTTTTCTCTCGCACGACTGCCATGGTATCTCCTCAGCTTGGATTAGTTATGACCCCAGCAAGTACAGGTGGGGCTAGTGCTCAACTCGGCCGAATTGGGATCGGGATTACCAATCCAGATAAGACCTTGGTGGTGAATGGGGATGTTCGTTTGGGTGTGGTCCGGGAGGCTGGTGTTGTTGAATCGTCTGGCCCTGGGTCTGCCCTCTATTTTTCTGGTGGTCCTGATTTGAGTGCTTCCAAAGATTCCAATAATGGCGGTGAATTGTTTATTCGTCGCTTTAACCGTTCAGTGGGTGCTTCTGAGCTTCAGGTGGGTTTGGGTACTAGTTCAAGTGCTACCAGTAACCGATTTATGGTTGGGTATTCTACGGATGCTACTGGTACCACCTTCAAGTCTATTTTGGATGTGCGTGCGAATGGCAAGGTGGGGATTTCCGATGGCCAAGATGCGACCTTTTCACCGCAAAATATGGTGCACGTTAAAGGGAGTTATGCGGGGGCTTCTGATCAAACAAATAGCTATGTGATGTTGGTTGAAGATGCTGGGGCCAAAGGATCTGATGCCATGGCCATTTACAATAGCAACTTAACGTCTTCCAGGAACGCCAACTTTGTCTCCTTCTTCCGAGGTAATTCTTGGGCAGGGGCGATTCAATCTAACCCTGATTTGGGTGGTGGCGTTCGGTATATGACACAGGGTGCTGACTATGCAGAGTACTTGCCCAAAACGGATCCCAAAGAATCCATTGATAAAGGGGACATCGTGGGGATCGTGAATGGTAAGGTTTCTAAAAATACGCAGGGTGCCCAACAAGTCATGGTGCGTAGTAGTGCCGCGAGTGTGGCGGGGAACTGGCCCGGTCAGGAGAATGTTCACAACTTTGCGTTGGTGTCTTTCTTTGGACAAGTGCCGGTGAAGGTGGTGGGCCCTGTTCATAAAGGCGATTACATTGTGCCTTCTGAGGCAAACGATGGAACTGGGGTTGCGGTTGCACCTCAAGAGGTGTCACCTGAAAAGATCCATTTGATCGTCGGGACTGCTTGGGAAGGCTCTGACAAGATGTCAGTGAAGCTGATCCACACGGCAGTGGGTTTCCACTTTAGCTTACCGAATATGAGCCGTACGGCATCGGATATTGCGACTTTGGAGAAAAAAGTGCAGGATCTTAAGGTAGACCGTGAGCGTATGATGAAGGGCTTTGATCAGAAATTAGAAGATCAAAATCGTCAGATTCAAGCGTTGATGGATGCTTTGAAATAATGGTATAATTCCTCTCTCTTTTGAGCGACTATTCAGGCCCAGAGAAAGGAACTTTTCCATGTCCATTCGTGTAGCCATTAATGGTTTTGGTCGTATCGGCCGAAATGTTTTTAAATTGATTGATCAGCGTGCAGGTGTTGAGGTTGTTGCGATCAATGATTTGACCGATGCCAAGACCCTCGCTCACCTCTTGAAATATGATTCTGTTCATGGTCGGTTTAAAGGAACGGTAGAAGCCAAAGCGGATTCTATTGTGGTCAATGGTCGCGAGATCAAGATCTATGCGCTTCGGGATCCGAAGCAATTACCTTGGGGTGAGTTGAATGTCGATGTCGCGATTGAATCGACTGGGGTGTTTTCTGCTGGGACTAGCCCCAAGGGCGGGTACTTGGATCACCTTGAAGCGGGTGCCAAAAAAGTGATTTTGACCGTGCCTGCAAAAGATGAGATTACGACCATCGTTTTGGGCGTAAATCCTGAAAATATTAAACCTGAGATTAATGCCTACTCTAATGCAAGCTGCACGACCAATTGCTTGGCGCCCTTGGCCAAGGTCTTGAACGATAAGTTCGGGATCGTGAAGGGCTTGATGACGACGGTCCATGCCTATACCAATGACCAGCAGATTTTGGATTTACCGCATTCTGATTTGCGACGTGGACGCGCGGCTGCGGTGTCCATCATCCCAACGTCGACTGGCGCTGCCCGGGCGATTTCTTTGGTGATTCCTGAGCTTAAAGGGAAATTGGATGGGACGTCGATGCGCGTTCCGGTTCCCGATGGGTCGGTTGTGGATTTCGTCTGTGAATTGGCGAAGCCCGCCACCAGAGAAGACATTAATGCTGCTTTCAAAGAGGCTGCGAATGGCAGTATGAAAGGGGTGTTGGCGTATACGGAGGATCCGATCGTTTCTGTGGATATCATTGGTGATCCCCACTCCAGTATTGTGGATGGTCAGTCGACGATGATAATCGGGAACCTGGTGAAAGTGATCTCTTGGTACGACAATGAAATGGGATATTCCAACCGCGTTGTGGACTTGGTCCAAGCGATTGTAAAAGCCTAATGGAGTTTCATAAATGCTCGATTTTAGATGTGTCGCCCCAGCAACTTGCTGGGGGGGCTGTCTTGGTCCGTGTGGATTTTAATGTACCCTTTGAGCATGGGGTGATCTCTGATGATGCCCGTATTCGTGCGGCATTGCCAACCATCCAGTATCTCATTGAAAAGCAAAGTAAAGTAATCCTGATGTCCCACTTGGGGCAGCCGAAGTCTCCAGACCTCGCATTTTCTTTGGCCCCAGTGGCCAAGCGTTTGGGTGAACTGCTCGGCCAACCGGTTCAGTTTGTTTCGGAATGTGTGGGTGAGGTTGCGACTGCGGCTGCCAACGCATTACAGCCTGGGCACGTAATGATGCTAGAAAACGTTCGGTTTTACCCAGGCGAAACCAAAAATGACCCTCAATTTGCACAGGCACTGGCCAGCTTAGGGACGTTGTTTGTGCAAGATGCCTTTGGCACGGCACATCGTGCGCATGCTTCAACCGCTGGCGTGGCTGCGTATTTACCCTCCGTGTCTGGGTTTTTAGTTCAAAAGGAACTCGAGTTTTTAGGCAACGCGATTCAATCTCCGCAACGGCCGTTAGTGGCTATTATTGGGGGATCGAAAGTGTCCTCCAAAATCGGGGTTTTGAAGTCGATGTTAGGGAAGGTGGATACCCTCGTTATTGGTGGGGGTATGGCGTTTACCTTTTTTAAATCGATGGGTTATGAAATCGGAAAGTCGCTTTGCGAGTCTGATAAATTGGGCGAAGCGGCGGCGTTTTTAGACCAAGCCAAGCAAACGCAGACCCGGGTGATTTTGCCTCTAGACCAGATTGTGGTTCGGGAATTTAATAATGATGCGCCCTCGGCATTGGTGGATGTGAGATCGATCCCTGCAGATGGGATTGGTGTGGATGCCGGTCCGCAAACCGTGGCGATGGTCAGAGAAGCGGTGTTAAATGCAGGGACGGTGTTATGGAATGGCCCGCTTGGGGTCTTTGAAATGTCCAATTTTGCCAAGGGTACATTTGCTGTTGCGCAAGCGATGGCTGAGGCTAAAGGGGTGACTATTGTGGGGGGCGGGGATAGTGCTTCTGCTATTGCCAAGGCTGGATTGGTGGATAAAATGACCCACGTTTCAACCGGCGGGGGGGCTTCTTTAACGTTTTTAGAAGGTCATGATTTGCCCGGAATCTCAATCTTGGAGGATTGCTATGTCACCCGATGAAGAGGCGCTTTCTCAGGCGATTCAAAACTTAGCCTACACTAAAAAACACACAATTAGTGATGATGCACTCAAAGCCAAGGCTAGCTTCGAACAGCACTATGAAGCGCAAGAAGGGGGAGGGGCTCAAACGACGCGTTGGTGGCAGAAGCGGCTGGAAATTATTGCGGAGTTTCGCGAAAGTGTGAAGCTCTTGGTGTCGGTGTTCCAGGCCTCTTCTTTTGATGAATTGGCCTTGTTTATTTCTCGGCCTAGCCGGGTTTTGGTGATCAATTTTTGTATTGGGATTTTACGGGGTATTGGGTTCGCGTTAGGGTTTTTCTTGGTGGCTGGGATCCTGGTCTACCTTATCCGAGAATCCTTACCGCCTGGATTTTTTACCCATCTTTTAATTTTATTGAGGTCCCATTGAAGCGAATTTGGCTGATTTCGGGGGGATTGTTGGCGTTCGATCAGGTCACCAAGTTTTGGGCGGAACATCAGTCGGTGTCGACCTTGGTCCACAATTATGGGGCGGCTTACGGGATTTTTCAGTTCCAACGCACGATGCTCATTATGGTGGGGGTGCTGACGGTCTTGGGGGTGATGGCGTATTTGCTACGTGAGAAGCGCGTAGGGCTCTTTCAGTTGGGGTTGGCTATATTGCTGGCTGGTGCTGTCGGAAACCTCGTGGATCGCATATTTTGGGGGTATGTGATTGATTTTATTGATATCCGTATCTTCCCGGTCTTCAATGTCGCGGATATGTGTATTGATGGCGGGATTGGGCTTATCTTATTGGACATGTTTAGGGGTTCTGC
>JAHFCZ010000053.1 GCA_023249285.1 bacterium
AACCAATGCTGCACTTGTTGCGGAGTTTCGAAAGGAATTTCCCTATGCATTATAAAATAGCAGCCTTTAATACAGTCGCTGCCTTTGCAACCCACTTTTGGGCAGGGGTCCAAAATTGGTCCGTTTCAAGTCCCAGCACTGGCAGCAGGAAAGCCTTTAGAGGATCGCTGCTAGATTAAGTCGTTATTGTAGGGTGTATTGCGTGAGGCATTCTGGGTTCCGGAGTGCCTCGCGATTCGTGATGGGACGGCCATTCAATAAATTCTTAATGAGTTGTTCACTTTTTTTGCCATTGGTGGTGTAGGGAATATCGTTCACTGCGATAATCCGATCGGGTTTGAGCCACACGGATTGCGCCATGATCAGCTGCCGGATTTCTTTGGAGAGCTTGCCATCCAGCACTTTCCCGGCTTTGCATTTAATAAACAAATAAATCTCTTCGTTGTCCTGAACTCGCTTACCCACGGCTAAAGCGTCCTCGATATCTGGGTGTTTGGCCAAAGCATTGTAAATATCGCTGGTCCCAATTCGGACCCCGTTTTTCTTAATGGTTGTATCTGAGCGACCTAATATTTCCATACTCAAATCGGGATATAAAATCGCATCATCACCATGCGCCCAAACCCCAGGGAAATGGGCAAAATACGCGTTTTGGTATTTTTCCCCCTCTGGATCATTTAGGAAATAAATAGGCATGCAGATAAAAGGCTGGGTGCAGACTAATTCCCCCTGCGTTCCACTCTGAGGCTGACCTTGATCATTCCAGATTTCGACCTTCATCCCAAGGCCCACGCTTTGGAGTCGGCCTTGCTGCACTGGGACTGGGGCTCCGAGTGCAAAACAGGACACAATATCCGTCCCGCCAGAAATGGAGGCCATTTGAAAGGGGGTTTTGATTTGGGTATACAAATACTCGAATTGCTCGCTCAAGAGCGGTGCACCCGTGGACAACATCAGTCGCATGTCAGGCAGCTCATTGGGGATATTCGCTTTGGATTTCTGACAAATCGACAGCCAGGGTGCGCTGGTCCCAAAGACATTGATCTTTTGGGCTTTAATCATTGGCCATACCCAATCGGGGTCGGGCTTCCCGTCATAGAGCACCACCGTCACGCCACTCGCCAACGCAGTGACCATCCAATGCCACATCATCCAACTGGTGGTGGTGTAATACATCAGCCGCTCGCCCGGAACGAGATTGCAATGGAGACGATGCTCTTTGAGATGTTGAAGCAAGGTGCCTCCGACGCTGTGCACAATGGCCTTGGGCTTGCCTGTTGTGCCGGAAGAAAACAAAATATAGAGCGGTGCACTAAAGGCGACCTGTTCAAATTGGAGTTCTGGGATTGTCAGTGACTCACTGACAATCCCAGAAAAAGCCACCCCATTAGCGAGGTGCACCGGGGACTCCGACACGACAATCGTCTGTTGAATACTGTGAATCTGCGCCAGAAGCGCTTCATTTTTTTCGGTGATCTCAAACCAGGCTCCCCCGTATTGGTACCCTGAGGTGGTCATTAGGATTTTAGGCTGAGTTTGTTCGATCCGATCGGCAATAAATTGCACCCCTGCGTCAGGAGAGCAGACCGTCCACACCGCGCCACAGCTTGCCGTAGCCAGCATCCCGATAATGGCCTCTGGACCATTGGGGAGCACTGCTGCAACGACATCACCGGCTTGAATCCCTCTAGCGCGCATCCACGCTGCCAGCTGGGCGGTTTGATCGCGCAGGCCTTGCAAAGATATTTCAGTGGGCTTGTTTTGCTCCTGGATGTAAATGAGTGCCTTCTCCTGAGCGTTGGGAGAAAACAGCAGGTTTTCAGCAAAATTTAGGGTAATATTGGGGAACCATTTTGGAACGGGCCACATCGTCATCTGTTGATCACGCGCTGGCTGGGGATTGCCTTGAAACTTGACCCCGGATTCGGTGAGAAGCCGCATCCAAAAGGCATCCGTGTCTGTCACAGACCATTGATATAGCTCGAGATAGGTCTTCCATTCTGGGAACAGTGCCGCACATTGGGTGCTGGCATACGCCGGCGGATTCCAAAGGATTTTTGGCATTGGCTTAAAAAAGCACCTCGGTGACTTCGAGGGTCCCCACCGTGACCGGAATTTGACAGGTCAACCGATAGGCTGGGTTTTGCCCCATGCAATTTACGATATCTTGTTCCTCAGGCGAAGGGTCGGGGAGCTGGGTATCCAAGGCTCGCACAGACGCCACACAGGTCGCACAAGAAGATTGATGGCCGCAGGCGGCCTCTACTTTACCGTTTCGGGATAAAACCTGAGAAACCGAGGTGTCTTCCGGTAAAATTTCCAGGGTTTCTTTGGTGCCATTATGGTGGATATAGGTTAGGCTTTTCGCCTTCGTTTCGGGCTTCGTGATAAATAACTGCCGGTGCTGCGATACACGACGCGCGGCTTCCTCTTTGAGGGTACGTGTCAAGCCACTTTCCTCGTCGATTTTTTCCAGCGTTTCTTTCCCCACGATGACGGCTTCGTCAATGACCTCTTTTGTCAACCAGTAGAAGGCATGATCCAGACGACGACTGTCTACAATGACAATGGAATCTGTGGGTTTATTGGTGTTAATGTGACGGTTAATCCGCAAAATGACATTAGTCCCGGACACGCCCACCACTTCGGTTTTTCCCCATTCCGTGGACATGACCAAGCGGGCATGATTTTCGAGCCCTGAGAGACCGAGCTTGGCATTTTCAACGAGCTTATATTGACGGCTCACGTCATTTTCTTTACGGAAATGTTGGCTGCCCGGGATTTCGCGACACGCATAAACGTTATGGATGGGGATCCCAAGCTTGATGCAGATATAAAATTGAAGACGCAAAATCTCCTCGGAATCGTTAATCCCCGCGATGAGTGGAAATTGATTCCAGTGGGTCATATTTCGGATTCTAAAATTGGTGAGCACTTCTTCAATATTTTCTCGGATTTGAGGCTGACGGTAGGAATCAATCGTGTAGTCGTAATTTCCATTCGCATCGAGCTTCGGGACAATCAACTCAAACGGATGCGTATAATGGCCCACGATTTTAATTTTGACTTTGGGATAAATTTTGTGAAATTCATCCACCATGGCAAAGAAGTGCTGATCGAATCGCTCGGGATTAAAAGAAAGCTCCTTGGTCCCGATGCGGATGGCGCCCACACCGGCATCTGCCATCAAGGCCATGTGCCTTGCGATGGTCGCATTTGGGAGGGTCATCGGATCACCCCCCGAGAATAAGACTTCCCGAATATTGACTAAGGGCTCTTCGGTTTCTTGGTCGACCCAGAGTCCGTTTTTGATCACCCCTTTGGATTTACGAAACTCGTCTACAAGGTTGTTAAACACCTTAATATACTCCGCCACTTCACGGACATCCGCACGCTCTTTGCCAGACTCCCCATTGAATAGGTCCAATCGGTAGCAATATCGGCAGTGTGAGGAGCAGTTGATGGATTCGTAAATCAACACCATTTCGTACTTGTGGATCATGCCGGGAATCCGGATAAATCGTTTTTGGTTGGAGGGGTCTACTTCGTCCGTCTCAAGTCGTGAGGTTACTTCGCCATCTTGTGGGAGCACGATTTCCCAAATCGGATTGGGTTGTTTCGCCCCTTGTTGCCCCAAAATCGCATGCTTCGCAAACGATTCGGACACTTTAACCCGCATCCTCGCTTGGATTTCATCATCTAGATTTCCAGAGAGTTCTTCCGGGGTAGAAGGATGGTATTGATTGAACGCGCCTTTTACTTTTTCAACCCCGACAAAGCCTTCTCCATAAGGGCCTCCGCGAGAATAGCGCGGGTTGTGGACCTGGGTAACACGATCGATCATTTCTTCGGTCTGAGAGGATAGTAAGGCAGAAGAATTTGGTGTCAAGGGCATTCCATGATACTAATGCTTTGCGGTGGCCAAAGTCAACCTCTTCAACAAAGCGTGTGGCTCGTGTATAATAGCTCCAATTTTGCCCTAGAGATAAACTGGGCTTTCAAGGAGTTTTGAGGACATGCACACATTAACATTTGAGGTAGACCAACGACTTTCTTCTGGGAAAAATGCTGCAAAGCAATTGCGATTTTCTGGTTTTGTACCGGGCGTCGTTTATGGTGAACATACGGATCCTATTCATGTCACGATTAATGGTCGTGAAATGAGCAAATTTCACCGCGACTATCGCCGAGAGAACGTGTTAATTACGATGAAAATCAAAAATGCAGATCACTCTGTTAAAGAAGTTACCGTGATTCCAAAAGAAATTTCACGAGATGCGATTTCATTGGATATTATCCATGTGGATTTCTTGATGATCGACCCAAGCCACCCCATCCGGACTGAAGTTCGTATTGAGTTCCAAGGCACTGCCCCTGGCGTTAAAAAAGGCGGGAACTTGATGATCAGCCACCGTAACTTGAAAATCCGTTCACTTCCTGCGGATGTTCCGCAATCGATTGCGGTCGACTTGTCGAACCTCGAAGTCGGTCAAACGATTCGGATTCGGGACCTTGCCCTAGACAAGATTCAGATCCTTCACCCTGCTGATGAAATCATCGTTTTGTGTGAATCAACCAAGGTGCAAGAAGCTGCTGAAGCAACTGAGGCTACGGTTGCACCAGCCGCAGCTTAGGGCGTATGGGAATAATAGTCACCCCAATGAGCACTGCTAACCTGAGCTTACTGAAGCGTCTCAAAGAGGTTAGCTACTTGGAGGGTGAGTTTATCACAAGAGCCGGGAAGCCGACTTCGTATTACATCGATAAATATAGCTTCTCCACGATTCCGGATATCCTACTGCCCCTCTGCCAAGAGCTTGCGCAGATTATGCCCGACCCCAGCACTTATGATCGTATTGCGGCCCCAGAACTTGGGGCCGTTGCTATTGCAGCGGTTCTTTCGACGGTGGTCGGAAAGCCCTTTGTGATTGTCCGCAAGCAATCCAAAGATTATGGGACACAAAAGCTCATTGAAGGGAACTTTGTGCCGGGCGAAACCGTGGCCATGATCGAAGATATCTTGACCACTGGGGGTGCCGTATTAAGGGCCTGCGATATTGCGATTGAAGCTGGGCTTAAGGTTAAAGATATCGTTGGGGTGATCAATCGTGAAGAAGGTGCCGAAGCCACTATTCGTGAGCGCGGCTTCACCATGACGGCGTTGTTTACCAGCTCCCAGCTCCGGACGCTGAAGACCTAAAATGGGCCATCCGTTTTTAGAACGACTCGCCACATCCCCAGCACAAAACAAGGCCCTTTGTGTGGGGCTCGATCCGGACCCCAGTAAAATCCCAGCCCCCTATTCCGACTCTCTTTCAGGTATCCGTGACTTTTTACGCGGTGTGATTGCTGCCACACAGGATATTGCCGTGGCCTACAAACCTAACATTTCCTTTTTTGAAGCGCTTGGGATTGAGGGGCTCCACTTACTCAAAGAGCTGCGCAACGACCACTCGGATTTAATTTGGATTATTGATGCCAAACGTGGAGACATTGGGAATACCTCCGGCATGCAAGCCCAATTTTTGTTTGAGCATTTGGGGGCGGATGCCGTGACCCTTCATCCTTACATGGGGTTGGATAGCCTGGCCCCATTTTTTGAATACCGTGATAAATTTAGCTTTGTGCTGGCCTTAACCTCCAACCCAGGAGCCCAAGATTTTGAAATGTTGGCACTGGATTCTGAGCGCTCTTTATACCAGCAAGTTACCCACCGTTGCCAAGGCTGGCACCGGGATTATGGCAATGTCGGACTGGTGGTCGGGGCTACCCATGAAGAAGGCTTGATTCACATTCGGCATCAAGTACCCGAACTACTCTTCCTGATCCCCGGCGTGGGGGCCCAAGGTGGAGATTTTCATTCCACCGTTTCCCATGGCCGAAATCGGGATGGCTTGGTACTCGTGAATGTCGGCCGGAGCATTTTGTATCCGAGAGATGTGATGAGCCTCGGTGGCGGCAGCGCGATTTTTGACGCCGTTCGTCAGGCGGCTTTAACCTTCGGCGGCTCTAAATAAAAGAAGCCCGCAAAGCTGGCCAGATCTGTATCACCATCCAAGAAAAAGGCGCTAAAAATAGCCTCGTAGTTAAATGGTTGTTCCGTAAAAAACTCAGGTTCATCTAGCAGGTAATCGCTGAGGCAGTCACCATGGCAATAGTGGATCGCCCCATTGAGTACAAAGACCATATAAATGGGGTCATTTTTGGCTTTATGGTCGTTACTCAAAAACACCTCTATGACCTTATAAACGGGTACGCCCGTGTGCACATACGGTTCTTCGTAGGACATGAGCTCGGCTTTTGTGGCCGTCTTAATCAACCCAGCCCCACCCTCACGCAGGTATTCAACCAGGTGAGAGAGGGTTGTATGGGTATCTGCGAGGGGATTAGTGGTGGTGACCGTGGGGGCCGTGGACGTGTCCATGCTCACTCTCTTCTGCAGTCGCTGGGCGCATCGATTTGATTTCAACTGAGAAATAGAGGGTTTCACCAGCAAGGGGGTGATTCCCATCCATTAACACTTCGTTTTCACGAATTTCTTTCACTGTAAAAATCATCGGACCTTCTGGGGTCTCTGCTTGCAATTCCGCACCGACCTCAAGGGCTAGATCCGGTGGGAAACTTTCTTTGGGGAAGGCATGGACGAGATGTTCGTGTACCAAGCCGTATCCTTCCATTGGCTCAACTGTGACGTCTTTCTTGTCTCCAACCTTAAGTCCATCCAGGGCCTTCTCTAATCCCGTGATAATGTTATTGTAACCGTGCAAATACTCCAACGGCTCATCCGACTGATCCAGAATCGTGCCCTGGCTGTCTTTAAGCGTGTAACTGAACCCTACCACTAAATCTTTTGTAACCAAATTTTGTGTACTCATAGTACGAAAATTATAGTGCTATACTGCTAGGCTATGCAAGCGCGATTGATTGCCATTTTAAAACAAAAGGGTACCGGCCATACCATGAGTAAGGCTTTGGGACCGCTTGAGCAGGATGATCTCACCCGTTTTTTTCCCGATTCCAGCCTCAATATTGTGACTAAGGCGACGCTCCTGACCGCCATTTTGGCGCTTCCTAAAACCTCCGAAGAAGAGGCCTGGCTTCAAGCCTCGTTCAATACCGGTATTTTTCCTTCTGAATTGAATTTTCTCACGCAGGCTACCGATGGTAAGCCCGCCTTCTACACGTGGATCCAACGGATGACTCGTGGGAACGCACTGACTGCCCAAGAAGCCTACGATGGGATGGCAGCCGTCTTTAATCCCCATATTCCCGATGTTGCCAAGGCTGCTTTTTTAGAAGCACTGAGACTAAAACGTGAAACGGATGCTGAACATGATGGCATTTATCGATTTTTATGGGAGAAAGCCTCTCGGATTTCTGTGGATGTCCCAGCAGTTGTGGATTTAAGTGCGGCCTATGACGGCTTTAATCGTACCCCTTTTTTACTTCCCTTTGTGGCCTGCCTTTTGGCCAGTGTCGGCGTGCCTTGTGTACTCCATGGGATTGATGAAATTTCTCCCAAGCGCGGTATGAATACCGCCAAGCTGCTTCAGACAGCAGGGAAGCCCACCCTTTTAACTTTAGATGCGGCCAAGGCCGCCATTGAGTCCCGATCTATTGGCTGGGCCTACGTGGACCAATCGCTCTCATTCCCCGATTTATTTGCACTCAAAGCGCTGCGACAAGCGATGGTGAAACGCCCCGTACTCTCCACACTAGAAAAATTACTCATGCCGGTCCAAGCAAAGCAAACTTATTTGGTGACCAGCTACACCCACCCCCCTTACCGTCGTGTGATGTCCCAGCTCATGCAGGCCCGCCCCTGGGCCCAAGGGCTCCTCGTACGGGGGATTGAAGGTGGAATTCAGCTTGCTCTGGATCGTCAGACGCCCCATATTTTAGTCAGCCCGTCTGATGTCATTGAAGGCTATGTCAAACCTGAAGACTTTGCGATTCCGCCACAGGAACTGGAATTTGAGGCGGCATTAGACGCTCAGGTTGTGCTAGACCTGGGACTCGACGCCCTTCGTGGCCAAGCGGGCTATGCCTTTGATGCGATTTTGTATCAGGCGGCAGTGGTTGCCAAGGCGTTTGGATTTGAATCCGCTGGGGTGGACCAACTGCGCCAGTCTTTGTCTTCAGGCCAGGCATTACGACATTGGGAGGCCTACGGATCATGACACTGCCGGAGTTATTGGCCCCCGCAGGAAATTTGGAAAAACTCAAAATTGCCTTTCGATTTGGGGCCGATGCCGTTTTTGTCGGAGGAAAAGTCTTTGGCCTTCGCAAATATGCCGATAATTTTGATTTGACTGAATTAAAGGCCGGGGTTGATCTGGCCAATCAGTTGGGGAAACAGGTGTATGTGGTGCTCAATGGATTTGCACATGAGGCCGATATGGACGCCCTACACGACCATTTAGCAGAGCTTGAGGCTATCCAGCCCCACGGATTTATTATCTCGGATATGGGCGTATTCCAGCTGGCTAAGCGCCTGACGACCATCCCCCTTCACGTCTCGACCCAGGCCAGTGTCACCAACGCGGCGGCCTGCCAATTTTGGAAAGAGGCCGGGGCCTCGCGCATTATTTTGGCTCGGGAAGTGTCCGTGGCCGAGTGCCGCGAGATTTTGGCCGAAGTTGAAACTGAGCTTGAGGTTTTTGTGCATGGCGCCATGTGCGCCAGTTATTCTGGAAAATGTGTGATCTCGAATTACTCGGCTGGCCGGGATTCGAATCGGGGGGGCTGTGTCCAAAGCTGTCGGCATCCCTATCATGTTGCGGACGATCATGGACCTGACGCAGCCTATACCCGTCATATCATGAATGCCAAGGATCTTAATGCTCTTATGCTGTTACCCGAGATTGTGCAATCTGGGATCGCGTCTTTAAAAATTGAAGGCCGTATGAAGTCCAATTTGTACTTAGCCAATTCTGTTCGGGCCTATCGTTTGGCCTTAGATGCCATCGCCAATGGGCTTGAGGGCGACGCCTTACAGGACCATTTGACGAGATTGTCTACTGATTTGAGCCTGGTTTCGAATCGACAATTCACCACGGGGGGGGTGGACCATCCCTTGGATGCCGACTCGGTCAATCGCGACTTTGGACATTATGAAAAATCGATTGAATTGGTGGGTACCGTCAAAGAGACCTCCGATCAGTGGATTTGGGTGGATCTCAAAGGGGGGCTCATGGTATCAGACACGCTCGGCGTTTTAGGCGAAACCGGGCATCACCCACTTCCGTTTGATGAAATTCGGAGTTATGCGGGGCGGGTACTTCCGCACGGAAATCCCAACTCCGTGATCCAGCTCGCCAAGACGTTCGAGTGTCAGCCACTGGATATCCTCTACAAACAGGTGTCCCATGCTCACTAAAAAAACCCTTTATGCGCTTCAGGCCCTCCAGGTTTTGGGGGAACTCCCTGATAAACGCCCCCAACTGATTGCTGAAATTGCCCAAAAAGCCCGGGTGCCCCAGAAATTTTTAGAACAGATTTTACGGGAGCTCAAACAGGCTGGTTTTGTGGACAGCAAAAAGGGCTTGGGTGGCGGTTATTTTTTAAAGCTTGATCCTCGGCGGATACCGCTGGGTCAGATTATTCGCACGATGTCCGGTGCGGTTGCCTTGGTGTCTTGTGTGAGTAAAACCGCCTATGCACCCTGCCCTGAATGCAAAGATGAAGCCACCTGTGGGCTCAAGGCGATTATGGAAGATGTTCATGGCGCGATGACCCAGATTCTGGATAGTAAGACCTTGGGTGACATTTTAGCGGAGGCCCAAAAACGACAAAAAGGTCAAAAAGGACAAATGTACCACATATGAGAGTGTTTCTAGGGCCCAAAGATATCCTCAAACGATCTGCAACTGAGTTGCGTTTTAAGCTTGATTCAGAAGCCGCCAAACACTTGACCAAGGTGCTTCGCATTGCACCCGGCGACTCCCTCACCGCGGTATTGCCCGATGTCGTTATTACAGGGGAAATCCTCGCCATTTCCAGGCCAGAATTCTCACTTCGGATTCAACATGTACATCCGCCTGTCCCTGACGCCCCTCATATTACGCTGATTCAATGCCTGCCCAAGCAAGATAAAATGGGAGAGATCCTACGTGCATCCACGGAGGTTGGGGCTTCGGCTTTTGTACCCGCTTTGAGCCAACGCTGTGTCAGTCGCCCCCAAGACATGGGCGGAAAACTCGAACGTTGGCGCAGCATCGTCAAAAGCGCTGCCGCCCAAAGCCAACGCGATGCGCTCCCCCACTTACACCCCCTCGCCACGCTGTCCGAGCTGCCGGACTTTGTTCAAAACGCAGATCTTAAACTCGTGTGTTGGGAAGAAGA
>JAHFCZ010000054.1:0-2979 GCA_023249285.1 bacterium
TGGTTTTTACGGAAATGGTTTTCTTTGGCTCAAGCTCACCCTCTACTTTTGGGTGCTTTTGGTGTTGTTTTGGACCGATATGGAGTCTTATATTTTACCCCTTCCCCTGACAGTGGGACTGGGGGCAATCGGTGTGGGATGGGCCTTGTTGGAAGGGCATCTTTTGACCAGTCTCTTGGGTGGTGTCGTGGGATATTCCTTACTCTGGGTAGTCCGAATCATTGGCCAGTTTATCTATAAAAAAGAGAGCCTGGGCAAGGGCGATTTAAAGCTTAATGCCGCTATTGGTCTTTACTGGGGGAGCGTTCATGTCCTGTGGAGTACCTACCTTGCCTTTGTGATCGGTGCCTTGATTTGCGGAATTTTGCTGCTCCTCAAACGTAAATCGCGTCAAGATATGATCCCATTTGGGCCTTTTTTGATTGTGGGGACTGTGGTTGTGGTGATCGTGACCTGTCTTCACTAGATCTCACCCCTACCTCACCCCTAGCCCCTCTCCATTCCTTTGGAACAGAGAGGGGAACCACTAGCCTAATCTCCCCCTCTCTGCGCCCATCGGGCGTGGAGAGGGGGCTGGGGGGTGAGGTGGCCCCTACTCTTTCTGCAGTTGATCCCCGATCCAATGCAAGGTCAAGACCGTACCGGTAATCCAGAGACCGGGGGCGATGGCCAGCCAAGGGGCCGTTTGCATCGTTGAGAGGCTGTTTTCAAGGAGGTTCCCCCAAGAGGCTTGGGGCGGCTGGACGCCAAGACCCAAGAAACTGAGGGCGGATTCGGAGAGAATGGCGTTGGCCATCCCCAAGATCCCACAGACAATGAGGGGGCTAAACGTATGGGGGAAAATATGACGCCAGAGAATCCGATACGGGGGAAGTCCTCGGGCGCGGGCGGCGAGAATGAAGGGTCGTTCTTTGATGCTGAGCACGGTGGCGCGGACCAGGCGGGCAATGCCCATCCACCCGGTAACCCCCAGGACAAGTATGACGTGCCAGAGACTGGGGCCTAACAGGGCTTGGAGGGTCAGAATCAAAAAGAGGCCGGGAATGCAGAGCATGACATCGGTGAATCGCATTAAAAGTGCATCCAGCCAGCCAAAAAAGCCCGCTAGAAGGCCAACTGTTGCGCCAATGCTCAAGGACAAAGCCACTGTCAGGATGCCGATCCCTAGGGAAATTTTGGCCCCTGCAATGCATCGCAGGAGTAGATCGCGGCCCATTTCATCGGTGCCGAGCCAATGTTGAAGACTGGGACCTGTGGGGAGACCGGTAAAATTGGGGTCAAATTGGGTGACCTGGGGCAACATCGACACGACCCAAGACAGACTCCAGAGGATCACCAGGCCTAGGGCCACCATTTGCCAGGATTTGAGGCGAATCATGGGGGTTACGATGCCATGGGCTGGGGGATTACGTCAACGTGAGGACTGAAAGATCTAGGGTTTTGAAGTAGATTTTGAGCTCGGGGGTGAATGGATGCATCGCATCGCTCGAAAAATGATTGTCCTTTTTGGTCCGTTTGTCCTGACCATTGGGGAGGGATTTCAGGGCTATACCCGCCTCCCAATATAATGTTATCAGAGTAGACTCCACACCTATTCTTTGCCCATTTTCTTTAAGTTTGGTGAGGACGCCCTGGAGATACGTTAATTGGCCCATCTTACTTTCCTTGGCGTTGAGTACGCAAAGGATAAGTGACTCCAGCTGGCTTACCGGGCCTTCTCCAGGCTTATGTTCTAAGGTTCGTATTTGATCAAATACTTGCTCAAAAAGTGTTGTTGCGAGCTGAAGCTTGGTGGCGATGGGGTCGAGAGGAGCTTCTGGGCTTGCGGCCAAAAATTTGAAGGATAGCATGGGGGTCTCCGATGATGATAAGAAGATTGTGACGAAGAAAAATGGGCGGAACAGGGACGATTGAACGCCTTGAGTATGTCACTTCACTGGGAAAATCGTCTAGTGGGAGGACGAGGCCTGAATGCGGGGGTCTGCCCAACGATAGGCCGCATCCGCGAGGGCATTTCCCAGCAACATTAAGGTGGAGGTCATCATTAAGAGCCCCATCATCACGGGATAATCGCGGGCAAAGACCGCCGTAACGCCCAATTGGCCCATCCCAGGCCAGGCAAAAATATATTCAATAATAAAGGCCCCGCTCACCAGCGCCGGCAACTCCATCCCCAACAGGGTAATGAGGGGCAGCGCCGTGTTTTTGAGGATATGGCGGGTGAGAATATGCCAGGCGGAAAAGCCGCGGGCGCGGGCGGCTTGCACATAGCCTTGAGAGAGCTCGTTTAGGGTACTAAAGCGTTGGAATCGGACCAGGCCCGCCAAACTTCCGAGGACTAAGGTCAGCAAGGGTAAGGCCAAATGCGCGAGAATATTGGCCCATTGTTCAAGTACCGGGGCTCCCATTTTTTCAGGGTCCATCCACCCCGAAGTCGGGAAAAGATTCCATTGCAAGGCAAAGAGCAAAATCAACAGCAGACCCAGCCAAAACGTGGGGGTAGCCATCCCCACCAACGTCAACATTGAGATGGTATGGTCCGTGGGTTTCCGCCGACGATAGGCGCTCCAGAGACCTAAAGGAATACTGATCCAAAAACTGATAATCAAGGTGGAAAAAGACAAGATGAAGGTCGGGATGAGGCGCTGGGCAATGAGGGTGAGCACCGGCTGACCGGAGCTGTACGAGGTCCCCCAATTCCCTCGGAGGACTTGGGTAATCCAGTGGCCGTATTGGATCCACCAGGGTTGATCGAGGCCAAGATTATGTAAAATTTGGGCCTTATCAGCAGCGGAAATTCGGGGGTCCATCATCGCGGCTGTCGGGTCGCCGGGGGCCACATGAATGAGCCAAAAGGAGAGGAGGCTGATCACCCCAAGCAAGGCAAGGGTAGTGAGGAGGCGCTTCATTGCAGTGACCCCAGATTGACCAACCCCACCCCTGGCCCCTCCCCATTCCCGTTGGGAACAGAGAGGGGAA
>JAHFCZ010000054.1:3079-10239 GCA_023249285.1 bacterium
TATTTTTTGTTATTTTCAATTGGGGTTCCCCTCTCTATTTTGAAGAAATGGGGAGGGGCCAGGGGTGGGGTTGGCTGATGCGGGGTTGGGAGTATGTTGTCATTCAATATCAACCGCTTCAATACGGTTTAAGAGGCCTGCGGGGCCGGGCTTGGAGAGGCCTTTGAGGCGGGGGGAGGCGACCCCAATGGCCTTGGAATAATAGAGGAATAAATAGGGGACATCCGCCGCGACTTGGGAAAAGGTCGTTTGGTAGATTTTCTTGCGTTCTGCCTGACGGATTTCCACACGGCCAGCCAACAAGCCTTGGTCCACCTTGGGGTTGCTATACCCCACAAAATTGAGACCGGCGGGGTATTCCTTGGAATGCCAGATACTCAGGGCATCGGGGTCGACACCGAGGCTCCAGCCCATCATAAACGCGTCAAAGTCTTTGGGATCTTGGGGGGCATTGAGACGTTTGACCAAGGTACTCCATTCGAGGGTTTGGATTTGGACCTCGATACCCACATTTTTGAGGAATTGCTGGAGGGTTTGGGCGGCTTTTTCACGTTCGGTTTGGCCTTTGGAATTCAATAGGGTGAACTTGAGGGGACGGCCGTTTTTCTCAAAAATCCCTGTTTGGGGGTTTTTCTTGAAGCCGGCAGCGTGGAGAAGCGCTTGGCTTTTGGCGGGATCGTAGGGGAGACGGGCAATGTCGGCGTCGTTGGGGTAGCTCCAGGAGGCGGGGGCATCCGGATAATCGGCGCGACGGCCGTAGCCTTGGAGAAGATGGGTGACCAAGGTGTCTTTGTTTACTGCCATGGCGATCGCTTGGCGGACCCTGGGCTCTGTGAAGGGCCATTTTTTGAGATTGAAGCCCATGAAGGTGTACCCGAGGGTATCGTAGGTATATTTTGTGCATTTTACTGATTTTATTAACGATTCCAAGTCTTTGGGCTGGACGTCCTGGAGATGGATTTCTCCCTTTTTGAAGGCAATCAGCGCAGTGTTGTAGTCCGGAATGATCTTGAGGAGGACTTGGTCGAGGTGAGGACGTGGGCCAAAATAGCTGGGGTTTCGGACGACTTGGACAAATTGGCCGACCTGCCAGCGCGAAAACTTGAAAGGACCCGTGCCCACGGGTTGGCGGTTAAACGTGCTGGTGCGTAGGTCTTTTCCCGCCAATAAATGCTCGGGGAGAATCCCCATGCCCATATTCGATAAAAACGGGGCGAAGGGCTTGGCCAAGTGAAAGGCAATCGTCTGGTCATCGATAACTTGGATCTCGATGGGTTTGCCCGCCACCACATAGTCCGAACGGCGGACACTGCCGGTCTTGGGATCTAAAATCGTGCGAAACGTGAAGGCCACGTCTTGGGCGGTAAAGGGATGCCCGTCTTGCCATTTGACGTTGGGTTTTAGTGTAAAGGTGTAGGTTTTGTGGTCGGCACTGACCTCGTATTTTTCAGCCAAATCGGGGACCATGTTAAGGTCCGCATCGACCCGCATGAGGCCATTAAAAATCAGCCCTTCTACCGAAGATGAGGTGGTGTCGGTGGAGAGGACCGGGTTGATCACAGAGGGCTCGCCGCCGAGGCGGAGTATCAAGGTTTTGGGGGCATTTTTGGAGGTCGTGTGTGTACAAGCCGTGAGCAGCAGCGCCATGCAGAGCAACGCGAGAGTGTTCCTTACTCGGTTCATTATCGGAGTCTCCTTCGGGGTTGCTGAGGATTCGCATTGTCATCGTTGTCTTTGCCTAAGGCCAGGGCGAGCATGTATTGGGCATTGGCACCGGATTCGGGATAAAGGGCCGCATAGGACACGTTAAAAATCGAAAATTCGAGGGTGGCCCCGAGGGTGTACACATGGTTCATCCAGCCCGTACGGACGCTCAGCGCGGGGGTGATTTCAAATTCGAGGCCGTGGTGGGTCATCACCCTTGCTGGATTGGGGGTATAGTCACCGGAGAATGACCATTGGAGGGGGCCCAACTGTAAGGTCCACCCGGCTTCCCAGGCGAGTTGAGGGGCGTTTTCGGAGGCTAAAAAGTGGTGGGCCACTGCGCCGATATCGAGTATGGGGGCGGGATGAAAGACCACGCCAAGGTCCGTGCCCCAGGCCTGGGATTGCACACCGGATTGGGTTTCGGTCCAGGTTTGGTAGCTCAGCCCCCAATCCACAGCCTTGCCATGATTGCCATAACCAAACGCTGTGACATTCACTTCGTTGCCGAGGGTATCTTTGAAATGGCTAAACCCCAGGCCAAAGACCCCCAATTGCACAAAATGGGCCTGGGCGTCGCTATGGGCCGTAGTGCGTAAATCCAAAGTTTCGTAGGTGTAAAGCGGACCTTTATGGGCCAAAGAGGCAGGGTTCGCCAGGAGCCCTTCGGCCCCAATTTGAGTGGCGGCACCGGTGTTGCCTTTGCCGAGGAGCTTGGTGGTGGTTTGGCCGCCGAGGGCCTCGCGAAGCAGGTCGGAGGCGGCGATAGGCTGGAAGGGAGCCATTGCTACAAGAAGTACCCCTGCAAGCATCATAGCTCTGTTGCAAAATACCCGATTCATCCATTTTTTGCTCAGCTCATTTAGAAGAAGTCTCATGAGCTTATTATAGCCGTTCTCTTGCTTTGCGGACTAGGCGCAAATACGGGACCACAAAACTGAATCGGGTAATGCGGCGGGGGGAGAGGAGCAGTCGCCAGAGCCATTCGAGGCCGAGGGATTGGAAGGCGTCGGGGGCGCGTTTTTTGGTCTGGGCCCAGACCTCAAACGCGCCCCCGACGCCAATCCCGAGGCCGCAGACCCCTGCGGCTTCCAAGGTTTTCAGTACGACTTCCTGGCGCGGAAACCCCATGCCGACGAGGATGATATCCGGTTTTGCAGCCTGAATCTCTGATTGGATTTTGGGCCAGTCTTGGGCTGAAAAATATCCGTGATGGCTCCCAACGATGGACCCGGGATACCTGGCGCTGAGGCGGGTGCTGGCCTTGGCGAGGGTACCCTCGCGGCCGCCGAGCAAGAAAAAGCGGTAGCGATTAACCCTGAAAAGGGCTTCGATAAGGCTGATGCCGGGTATCCGCGGGAGTCGGCGGCCTTTCGCCAGGCGAAACAAGGCCAGCACCCCCACCCCATCCGCAATACAAGGGGTGTTCCGAATTAATCGGAGGGTAGAGGGCTTACGTCGGGCTTGGGTAAAGAGCTCCCCGTTCAGGGTCACGAGTCGCGTGAGTTTGGGGGCTGCCACCCAGTGGGGGATTTGGTGGGCAACGAGGGCCTCAAGAGACTCTTCTTGGAGGTCAATGCAATGAAAAATATTGTTCATTGCTCCAGTGTCTTCGTCGTAGGAGAAAGCGCCAGCCCTGCAGATTGGGCGATGAGTTGCGGTGTTTTTTCGGTGAGTTTGGCCTGATAGAGACTGTAGTTCTCAATGAGATCTAGGGTCGCTTGGTGGATCGCATCGGCCAACTCTTCCACCGGTTTGCTCAAGTCTAGCATGGGTTGTCCCAAGGATTCCGCCAAGGCCGCCAATTTTGGGTCCTCGCAGACGGCTAAAAAGGGGATATTGCGCAAACTGGCCCAGACCCCCACATGGTAGCGCATGACCACCGCCCATTTGAGGGTGTGTCGATCCAGGGGTGTCCGGCGTGTTTCCCCTGTTTTTTGGGAAAGAACGGCCATCCGGTCTACAATTTTGGCCTGGAGCACGTCGCATTTCCAGGACAGGATTTCATCTTGCCAAGGGTCACCCATGACAAACAAGAAATCTTGGGGCATGCGGCTCAACCCTTCAGAGAGTGCCGCCAAACGAGTGGCGTTGAGTGGGGCCAGAGACAGCCCAATTAACGGGGCTTTTTGTCTGGCCTTGGGATCCGGCTGCAACACCGCTTTGTAGTACGCCAAATCGGTGGCCACGATACTGGATGTTTTGGGACAAATCTCTGCAAGTAAGGCGTGACTCTCCGTGTCTCGGACGCTGACTTTGGCCCCATTCACGGCCCAGGCGACCAAGCGTTTGGATAGCTTGTGGGTGAGCGGCCCAATCCCCATCCCCATCAAGTACCGCTTTTTCCCCAGAGCGCGGGCCAGGATGAGAATGCCGGTATAGTAGGCCAAGCTGCGTTTGGAGCTACGATCTTGCAAAAGCCCGCCTCCGCCGCAGACCACGGCATCCGCAGACAAAATGGTTTTTAAAATGGCCCAGGGATTCCAGCGATTGACGAAGGTAATTTCCTTGAGGATGGAGCTCGATTCAAAAGGGGCGATTTTTTTTCGGAGAATTTTGGCCGGATTATAGAGCGCACAAATGGCTGAATCTGGGTCTTTTTCCCTTAAAATTTGAACGCTTTTATGGAGTAGCCACGCGTCTCCGTCGTTGCCGAATCCATAGTACCCAATCAGGAGGAACCGCTTGCATGCCATAACGCGATTAGGCGAAGCGAATGTTATTTGATTTAAGCCTGGCAATCGCCTCCACCAATCGATCTTCTTGGGAGGTAATCGAAATGCGGAAGTACCCTTCCCCACCGGGTCCATATCCGTTCCCCGGCACAATCAAGATCCCCGTAGTTTCGAGTACGTGGACCGTAAAGCTTTCGGAGGTGTACCCCGCCGGTACTTTGGCCCAAATGTAGAAGCTTGCCTTGGGTTTTGCGAGGGTCCAGCCCAGCGTGTTCAAGCCGTCCACGATGATGTCGCGGCGACGTTGATAGATCGCATTTTGGGTATTGACGAAGGATTCGTAGTGCTCAAACGCCTTGATCCCTGCCCACTGGATGGCCTTGAACACCCCAGAGTCCATATTGGTTTTAATTTTCCCGAGCGCTTGGACGGCTTGGGCATTGCCCACGGCCATTCCCAATCGCCAGCCGGTCATGTTAAAGGTTTTGGAGAGTGTGTGAAACTCGATGGCCACTTCTTTTGCGCCTGGGAACTCCAAAATCGAGCGTGGTTTTTGGCCGTCGTAGTAGACTTCAGAGTAGGCATTGTCCATACAAATCAGGATGTTGTGGCGTTTGGCCCAGGCAATAGCGCGCTCAAAGAAGCTGTCACTGGCGGTTGCCCCTGTGGGATTGCCGGGATAGTTGAGGAAGATGATATTGGCACGATCCAGAATGTTGGGATCGATCTGGTCGAATTGGACCTCGTAGTTGTTTTCTTCCGTAACCGGGACCGAGTACGGTACCCCGCCAGCAATGAGGGTATTCACGTGGTATGCGGGGTAGCCAGGGTCCGGCAAAATGGCCACATCCCCAGGGTCTAAAAAGGTCAAAAAGGCATGGGCGATCCCTTCTTTGGACCCGATTAGCGAGATCACTTCTTTGTCGGGATCAAGGGTCACGTTGAAGCGGGTTTCATACCATTTGGCCACTGCTTTTCGGTATTCAGCAATGCCTTCGTAGGGCGGATAATCATGGTTTTTAGGGTCCCGGATGGCCGCAGCCATTGCATCGATGATGTAGTCGGGGGTGGGCAGATCGGGGTCACCGATTCCGAGGTTGATAATGTCGAGGCCCTTGGCGGCGGCTTGGGCTTTTTTCTTGTCGATTTCAGCAAAAAGGTAAGGTGGGATTTGTTCGATACGCTTGGTCATTTTCATGCTAAGTACGTTAACCTTTCAAGAATTATATTATAAATTCACCCGAGAAGACATGGCTGGCTGGCCCCGTCATCATGACGTGACCATCACTTTTCACCCATTCAATTTTGAGTTCACCGCCAGGCAAATGGATGGTGGCTTTATGGCTCAACAGTCCGTTAAGGACTCCGGCCACAAGGATGGCGCAGGCCCCCGTCCCACAGGCGAGGGTTTCACCCGAGCCGCGTTCCCAAACCCGCATCACGGCTTCTTGGGGGGAGAGTACTTGGACAAACTCGGTATTTACACGCTCGGGGAATAAGGGATGGCTTTCGCAGAGGGGCCCCACTTTTTCCAAGTCGATCTCCTCGAGATTATCCACAAAAATGACCGCATGGGGGTTGCCCATCGATACGGCCGTAAAGGTAAAGGATTGGCCGTCCACTTGGAGGGGCTCTTGGATGACCCGGGCCGTTGGATCCCCTTTTGCGACCGGGATTTTGGCACGCTCGAGAATGGGGGCGCCCATATCGACTTCAACCGCGACGACGTTGCCGTTTTCACGGATCAAAGCTGGGACAATGGGCCCCGCGAGAGTTTCAACGGAAAAGACCTCTTTATCGGTCAGCCCTTCTTCAAATACAAATTTGGCGAAACAGCGAATCCCATTGCCGCACATTTGGGGTTCTGAGCCATCGGCATTGAAAATACGCATTTTGAAATCTGCTTGGGTGGAAGGGAGCACTAAAATGACCCCATCTGCCCCGATCCCAAAATGACGGTCGCACAGGGCTGCAGCTCGGGCCTGGATGGCGGATTCGACGATGCGCTGGTTAATCGCATCAATGATAATGAAGTCGTTGCCGAGGCCGTGGAGTTTAGTAAAACGAAGGTGTGCTTTGCCCATAATAGGGCTTATTTTACCTGAATTTTATGATAGGGGCTAGCTTATGAGGAAAGCGAAAATGCAGAATGGCGATGTTAGGAAAATGTCCAAAGCGCGCATTTATCGCTTGATGCTGTTAAACCCTACCCCTGGCCCCTCCCCATTTTTTCAAAATAGAGAGGGGAACCCCAATGAAAGAGGATAAGCTCCCCTCTCTGTTCCCATCGGGAATGGGGAGGGGTTAGGGGGTGGGGTTGAAGGGTGGGGTGTTTGGTTCTTCCAAATGAGGAGCCCCAAAATGGGAGGCCTGGACCCTTTTACAACAGAGCCTAGCTGAATAATTTGATGTTCAGTGTCGTTTCAGTGCGTTGCAAGGTTTTAAGGAAGAGATCCGGGGCCAAGATTAAGACATCGTCGCCCTTGTTTTCTTGGATCAGGCTGTACCCATTGGAGGCCAACAAATCTTGAAAGTCTAAATTATCGAACCATTGGCCACCGGTTTTGCCGGTCATTTCCAACCCGAACATCCGCAAAATTGCGAGTACGGATCGAGGTGCCATTAATTTTTGGTCTTTCATACGTGGGGTCCCTTTTGGATCATTTTGTGGGCCTTGTTTTTTCCCTACATTTCCTTTATCGTGAATTTTGCTCAAAAAATTGCAAGTCTTCTTTCAAATCCTACCCAAACCACTTAATTTATGCACAAACACACGGCTCT
>JAHFCZ010000055.1 GCA_023249285.1 bacterium
GTTTCTGATTTTACGGTACAAGCCTCCGATACCAAGCTCTCGCGCGACCAAGCCCAGACTCTCACTTTAATCCCGACCCCCGATCTTTTAAAAAGCCTGATTCCTCACAAAAAACAACAACAAACTATTGGATTTTGTCTCGCTGACCCCGAATTATTACTCGAAACGGCAGCGCAAAAACTCAAGGACAAACAGCTCGATGCGATTATCGCTAATCCGCCGGCTAGCATTGGATCCCCCCATCGCGACGCCACGATTTTGACCGCGTCTGGCAATCGAATGGACTTAACCGGTGTGTCCATTTTACGGCTTGCCTATGAGATTCTGCAGTTGATTTCAGTCAAAGGAGCGCCATTATGACCCACCCCAAAACCAGTCTCCCAGAAGGATGCCTCTCCCAGTCCCCTACCCTTCATGAGACCGCTTTTATCGCACCAGGTGCGTATGTCGTAGGAGCGGTGACACTCTCAGAACACAGCTCGGTCTGGTACAACGCGGTGTTACGTGCAGATATTAATGCGATTCACTTAGGGCAGCGAAGCAATCTCCAGGATGGCTGTGTGGTTCACGTGGAAAATGATCGGGCCTGCACGATTGGTGCGGATGTGACGGTGGGTCATCGGGCTATTTTGCATGGCTGCACCCTTGAGGATGGCTGTTTGGTGGGGATGGGGGCGATTGTGTTGAATGGGGCGGTGGTCGGACGTGGGGCGATTGTCGCGGCCGGGGCCGTGGTCAAAGAAGAAATGGTGATCCCGCCGCTGACCTTGGTCGCCGGGGTCCCTGCCAAAATTATTAAGACGTTAGATCCTGGCGTGTATGATACGAATCTCGCATGGGCCCACAAATACACGCTGTTGGCCCAGAAGCATAAAGGGTTGTCACAATGAAATCAGTAGTGGTCAAATATGGGTTCCCTGTCTTTTGGCTGAGCTTGTTTATCGTTCTTTCGATCTGCCTTTCTGAGGCCCGTTTGCCACTGGTGGGGGCCTTCTTGTTGGCCTACTTACTCCACCCCATCGTCGACCGGATCACCAAGTGGGGGGTTCCGGAGCCTTTATCCATTGTGTTGGTTTTTGCCGTTTCTCTCTTGAGCTTGATTGGCCTCCTTTCGGTGGTTATTCCCCAGTTTTTCCATCTCATTTTGAGCCTCATCCAAGATCTCCCGGATCTGGTGATCAAGGCGCTAGAGACCCTTGAGCGCTTGGCCGCAGCCGTAGATATCCCCTTCCATGTGGAAAAAGACCAAATTATTGGCGAGGTGCGCCACTATCTTCAGAGTATCTCCTTCTCGACTTTAACCTCCATGACCGGCTTACTTCAAAAAACAGTTTTTAACCTCATTGAGGTCCTGTTTTGGGTAATTAAGCTTTTATTTTTCCCCGTCTTTTTCTACTACGCGCTCCATTACTACCGAGCAACCAAAGAAGAAATCAAATCATTTTTTCCTACTCGCTATCATGTGGATTTGGTGGAGTTTTCCCAAATTGCGAGTCGTGTTCTGAGTGGGTATATCCGAGGGCAATTGGTGGTTTGTTCCATCATGGCCACCTATTACGCCACGATGTTTTGGTTGATTGATGTGAAATATGGGCTCGTGATTGGGATGCTCTCCGGCTTTGCTTATATGGTGCCTTATGTCGGGATTGCCTCCGCATTCTTATTTGGGGTGGGCATGAACTTGGCCAATTTTGTGAGCCCCACCCATCTGGCCATGATGTTGGGGATTTACGCCTTGGGGCAAAGTGCGGAAGTGTTTTTCCTCACCCCCAAAATCACTGGAAACCGTGTCGGTTTAGAGCCGTTTATTACCATTCTGGTCTTGATTATTGGGGCCAATATGTTTGGTTTTTTGGGGGTATTACTGGCCATCCCAGTCTCTGGAATTTGTCGGGAATATTATATCCGTCTCAAGGCCATCTATAGCCGCTCTGATTTTTTCACTCAGGGTTAGAGGCTGTGGACAACTTAATCTGCTGCGTTACCCTGATGCTCAAAACTCCTCATTGAGGACCCACTCAACTCCGGATTTTTCGCATCAGGGATGCCTTGCATCTTGAATTTGTCGACAGCCTCTACTGCCGCCTTTTGTTAATCTTCTTTTATTGTCAGCTCGTTTGTAAGCTTAAAATGGAGCTTGGCGACCAAGGCTAGGTTTTCCATCCCAAAGCGATCTACAAACTGCTGGGCTGCACGACGGGTTTCAACCGAGCACCCTTTCGGAAGCCGCATTTCGAAAGCCACTTCTATCTTTTTGAGGGTTGCCACAAAAGCGGTTCGAGCCAGGATACTCGCCGCGGCAACGGCGAGATGTTGTTCAGCCCGCGGCTGTTGGAAGAGATGAATCTCTCTTCCCTTTGTCATCAGCGCATTCTGAATGAGCGCAGGATTGGCAAATTGATCTGACAAGGCGTACTGACACTTCACTTGGCCCAACACGTTCTCAATGACACGTGCGTGACCCCAGGCGAGAATGTGGTTAAGGTTGTTCATCTTTGCATAGATATCGTTGTAGCTCTGATTCCCCATAATCACCAGGGAATGGGGGCAGAGTGCCTTAATTTGGGGGGCAATTTCTTCCATATAGTCATCCGAAAGATCTTTACTATCCATGACTCCAAGCTTGAGCAATTCACGACGGGTTTTAGGGGTCATGTGAACCCCCGCGACCACCAGCGGTCCGAAATAGTCCCCCTTTCCAGATTCATCCACCCCAATAATTTCGTCGATTTTATCGATTTGAGTTGTATCGGATTTCTTCCGGTCGTAGGTGAACGGAATAATTTTAGGCTCTTCTTTGATGGATAAAATAGCAATGATCTCTTTTTTGAGCTCGGGATCATCGACCTGGGACAGATCCGGACGAATGCCTTTTTTGGATTTAAACAGACGAATCAACCCACTTTTCTGGTCTTTGAAGACCACAAACTGGATCCCATACTGAATTTCTCGGAATGGATTAACCTGAAAGTCGTTTTTGGTCAGGATCTCTTTGATTTTTTTATAGTCGTCTACTAGCTCGGCCATCAACCTGGTATACCAAAAATCCGGCTCCCACTCAAGGGGGTCACGTTAATAGAGGGGGAGATTGATCTCAACCATGTTGTAAGAAATCGGATCTTCTCCGAGATAATCACCGGCCTCTGTGGTAGTAAAGGCATACTCCAACTTGAAGACATAAAGATCAAATCCAAGACCAAACGTGGGGTACCCTTGGTTGATCCCTACCCGAAAGGCAATGCGATTGTCCCAGATCCGCTTTTCAAGACCCATGGACACATTTTTATAGGCATTACTGTATTGAAAGTAATAGTCAGCCGCCATATCAAACGTCCCGATCGTTGTCCCAAACCAGGGCATTGCGGTGGCATCGATAACTTGTGCGTACCCAATCCCCAAGAGGTAAGGCAAGGTTTCAGAATAGGTGACCGTACGGTTTCGGGAGGTGGTGTAAGAACCAGACAAGCTGCCCCCAATGTTATTGAGCACGACCCCCAATTGGCCAGGGCCAAAGGGCATTAACATCCCCAAGTCGCCACTCAACCCTGTGATCCCGGCGTTGGCGATATTGGCGGTCACGGCAGCGGCCGAATTGACGATTTCGCTGGGTGAACGTGAAAAGGTTTTGGATTGAGTTACGGCATCCAAAAGTCTGTTCCGATACACATATTTGACTGTCCCCCCCACTTGGAACGGGATGTCCAGGAGAGACAGACTTACGGAGCCGCCCATGAGCAGTCCGGCATCCCCAAGTGCTGAAATTTTGACATCTGGGTTGGCCACATCATACACCCCGAATCGGCTTGAACCCCCAGTGAATACCCCAATCCCAAACCCTGGGTTTGTAAACCCGATGGGGGGAAGAGCCATTTTCACGGCAAAATCTGAAGGGGCAAGACTTGTCAAAACATTTGCCTTTGCAGAATCGGTCTTTGCATTACCATAATCAGTGATTGCCTGAGCACCTTTGGACATGACCTGGTCATTGGGGCTGAGCATAATCCCCAAGGGCAGGTATCCGTGGCCTTGTGCGTTGGCTAATCCGGCAGGGTTCGCATACAAGGCATGGATATCCGAGGTCATCGCGATTCCAGCACCCCCCATCCCTGCACGGCGCAGCGACGTGAACTGAATGTTATCCGCGGCCTGGATCCCAAGACCAAACCCTACCACCATCATTACTGTGAGAAGTTGATATTTTTTCATGTGGGGCCCCTTATCGATTTGCCTTTTGGATGATGTGGGTCGTGGCGGATCTAACGTCGCTGTCAGAGGAACCGCTATTCAACGTGTGGGAGCCACCGCTATCGGTGTAGGTATAGGCCGCCCCGCCTTGCAAAGCCGTATTGAGTTGCTTTAGTTCCGCTGGAACATCTTTAACCTTATCGAGCTGCGCCTGTTGGGTATCACTCAAATCCGTTCCTTTGGTGATTCCATCGTTCGCATTGCTCGCATAATCGACAATGGTTTTCCCGGTTGAATCAGGGGTTAGAAGGTCGGCCAGTGCCGCTTTGGCCGTCTGGTTATCTTTGATGACCACGTTTGAGGTTGCGCTCACATCATAAATTTCATTGATCTTTGAGGTCACGACCGCAACATTAGCAATCCCGCGCGTGAGTTGTGTTTTTTTATCAAGCTCCAGGGAATTGGAGGCGGCCAGCGCGGCTGCTTCATTGAGTGCAGTGGCAGATTGGATCGCGGTAGCCGCTTCAATGTCCGGCAATCGGTTAATGAGGTTCGGATCCAAGCTCGTACTATTTGAATTGGTGAGCAGGTCACTGGTTACGTCAATTTGATTGAAGCCCGTTTTCCCTAAAATCGCCACACCCTTTAGGGCATAAGCGTCTATTTTTTTGTCCGCGGAGGCGTTCGAAGAAATGACGCTATTAACGATGGGCAATACTGCACTGTAGTCGCCATGGGCACTCTTTTGTTTGGCCGCATCTATTTTTTCTTGGGCCGTGGTCAATGGGCGATTATCCCCGACCAGTTGTTTAAAAATATTGTTGTTGCCGCAACCTGTTAAGGTCATTGCTAAGCAGGCTAATAGGACAAGCCCAGGTCGCCAAAATTGGTTCATAAGAAATCCCCTTTACACAAGAAATAGGTGTAGTACAGCTAGTATACCCATTATGAATTAATGTTTAAACCTGGTGTTTCAGTTTCAAAAATTTGGGGAAAAAACAGTGTGGAGTAGATTCACCCTACTCAGGGGGCACTTATGTTTATGATCAGGGGACTATTTTTACTAGCCACAACGGCAATTAAGCTCAGAATTGAGCAAGAGCTTGTGATTTTTCGCTATGCCTTATTCTGTTCATCTGGACTTGTTTCCAAAACCTTACTGATTCTTCGTATTTCAGGGTTACTCGCACTGGTGAGTCTTGCCACTTTATGGTGCTTTATGGCCCACCACTGGGAAGTAAAGCCACCTTTAACAACCCCTATACTTGTGGTGGTCTATCTATTTTTAATGCTCAATTCTCTATGGGAAAACGGATGGGTCCGGGAACGGATTGTTCGATGGCGTTGGGGACTTTTAGGTTTGGTGGTCTGTCAGGCTAGTTTTTTGATGGCCTTGGCGGTCGTGTCCAATTCAGATCGGGTCTCTTCCACGTCGTTTGAGCAGGTTCGATATTCAAATGAAACCCAGTCTTTACCTGGGGGGCTCCAGAGATCACAGATCGCTGGATTACAACTCCGCAAAGTGCTGATCAATGAAAGTATGACTTCGGTTGGGGTTGCCCAAAGCGACACGGCCCAAGTGGCGACCAACCCAACAGAGACTTCCGTTGATTTGGCCATTGTAGGCAAAGCCCTCAATTACCCTAATCCCTGTCGATTAGGGGCATCTGGTACGACGATTGGATACGTGCTAACCAAAGATGCCCCCATCGAAATTCGCGTGTATGACCCCTATGGTCAGGAGATTTATACCGAAAATATTACCAAAGGACTCAATGGAGCTCGTGGTGGTTCAGGTGTCAATAATTACAACACTGTTGAAGTGAATGCTGCAAAGTTAATGACCACGAATGTGCCAGCCGGCGTGTACTACTATGCAATTTTGTCGGAAGGAAAGCTTCTTGGACGTGGAAAGATTGGGGCGCTCCCATGAAAAACTTCCGTGGTTTTTTATGTTTGATGATGGTGATTAGCCTCTTTTTTGTAACGAGAGTTCTTGGGAGTGATTATCTTATTATTACAGAAGTGGGTACCTCAGCGACGACGATTGGGAAAGGTGGAATTCAGGGCTTTGATCATACCTCTAACTCCATTTTCGAAAATCCCGCGACCCTTGTTTACACCCCTAAAATTGGTGTGAGCTCTTTTATGACCAATTTATTCGGGGAATACAATATCATGGCAATGTCAGGGAGTATGGAAACCAAGTTCGGGACCTTTGGATTGGGCCTGGTTCAAGGGGGAGTGAATGGACTCTCTAATACGTCAGTCTCAGGGGGCTTTATCCAGGAAGATGGGACGTTTTCATTTCAAGACCTGATATTCAAGCTTGGGTATTCGACTAGGCTATCTCCTGACCTCTCAATGGGTGTGGGATGTTCCTACTATCAAAAATCGATTTCGACGGTATCTGGCACAGGGGTCGGATGTGATTATGGGATTTATTATGTGGGACCTTTGGGGGATGCATCAGTCATTGTTCGAAATATGTTCGGCGGAGCAGTCCGCTATTCTTCTGATGTCTCTGAAGCGTTGCCTTCTCAGTTGGTTTTTTCGGGAAGAGTCCCTTATGAAGACTACAAACTTTATGGGCAATGCAAGCTTCAAACTAATAAGCCGCTGCTTACTTCCTTTGGCGTCTCCTCTAGTGTATTTGGTGTACCGTCTCTTTCGTGGATGGCCGGGTATAAACAATTCTGGGTCTTAAACAAAGCGCAGTCTTGTGTAACCTTTGGGATGACCTTTACGGTGGCCCCCCTTTCCATCCAGTATGCGTTTGAACCTAGCAATTTTGTGGAACAATCAGGTAAACACTACCTCTCTTTTTCGACTGAGATAGATACTACTTCCAAGTCGCCTTTGGAAATATTGGGGGTAAAATAAGATGAACAGGACTCTTTTAAAGATTTTTTTTATAGCGGTGCTCGCAAGCTTCTTAGCAGGCGTCAATGCGCAGGCCATCCCGATGCAATTTAACTTGTCTCTTTCTGTGAGCCAAGCGAATCAGAATTTTTCAGGGACGGTAGTCAAAGATGTCACTATCAAATTATATCGAACAGGGCAAACGACGCCGCTTTGGACCGAGATCCATCCTCGTGTCAGCATTGTCAACGGAGATTTTAGAATTTTGGTGGGATCGATCGATACCGCCAGCAATCCAATCAGATCTGAGTATTTAAATTCGGATTTTCAATTTAGCGTGACGATTGAGGGTGAAGAGGCCTTTTGGGCCTTTAATGCAGGAACGGTGTACGCACTTAAATCTGCGATTGCAGAAAAAGCCTTGGCCATCGATTGGGCCAATGTGACGGGACGGCCCACAGCCCTTTCGGATTTGGGCACTGTTGCTTCTGCGAATCTTGGGGCCGGCTCTGTAACAATGGCCAAAATTTCGAGAGCGTCTGCGAGCCTAGGCCAAATTTTGAAGTGGAATGGAACCGCTTGGGCTCCAGCTGCTGATGATGGGGGGACGAGCTATAGCGCCGGTGCGGGCTTAACGTTGTCACGGGATGCCTTTAGCTTGGCTCCAGGGGCTGTCACTACTAATGCGCTTTCTGATTCAGCTGTGACTACGGCTAAAATTAACAACGGTGCCATTACTTCAGATAAATTAGCGTCTGGGATTTTGAGCCATTCTTCTTTGGGATTAGGTGAAATTGCAACTCGAAATAGTCGTGATTTTGTGACGACGAGAAATTTGACGACTCAGTTGGCGGGCTATTTAAGTTCCTCTCGGCAAGTGAATGGCCATGTGTTAAGTGCTGACCTGACATTGACCAAAAGTGATCTGAGCTTAGGGAATGTTGAAAATACCACATTATCAACTTGGGCAGGGTCCACTAATTTGACGACGCTGGGGACCCTCTCTTCTGGGACTTGGCAAGGGACGGCCATCGCAGATGCGTATGTGGCCAACGACATCACATTGACGAATTTAACACAAATTACCAATAGAGCCATTTCGGATACCACGGGGACCTTGGCGGTGGCTCGAGGTGGGACGGGGGCAACAACGGCGGCTGGCGCAAGGACTAGCTTGGGATTAGGTGAAATCGCAACGCGAAATAGTCGTGATTTTGTGACGACACAAAATTTAACGACTCAGTTGGCCGGCTATTTAGGTTCCTCTCGGCAAGTGAATGGACATGCGTTAAGCTCTGACCTGACGTTGACCAAAAGTGATCTGAGCTTAGGGAATGTTGAAAATACCGCCTTATCAACTTGGGCAGGATCCCCTAATTTGACGACAGTGGGGACCCTCTCTTCCGGGACTTGGCAAGGGACGGCCGTAGCGGATGCGTATGTGGCCAACGACATCACGTTGACGAACTTAACACAAATTACCAATAGAGCCATTTCGGATACCACGGGGACCTTGGCGGTGGCTCGAGGCGGAACAGGCGCGACGAGCGCTTCTAGTGCTCGAACCAATTTGGGATTGGGTACTATTGCTACGCGGAATAGTAGTGAGTTTGTGACCCTGACCTATCTTCAAAATACTTGGCCAGGCTCGACCCGCATTCGGAATGTCGGAACGATATATAGCGGCTCTTGGCAAGCAGAGGCGATTGCGGTTGACAGTGGTGGAACTGGGGCTGACAATATTGCTGATGCACGGACAAATTTAGGGTTGGGCGAAATCGCCACCAGAAATAGTCGTGATTTTGTAACGACACAAAATTTGACGACTCAGTTGGCTGGCTATTTAAGCTCCTCTCGGCAAATCAATGGACATGCGTTAACTGCTGACCTGACATTGACCAAAAGTGATCTGAGCCTAGGTAATGTTGAAAATACCACATTATCAACTTGGGCAGGATCCACTAATTTGACGACTCTGGGGACCATTTCAACGGGGACTTGGCGTGGGACGGCCGTAGCGGATGCGTATGTGGCCAACGACATCACGTTGACGAATTTAACTCAAATTACGACTAGGGAAATTTCGGATACCACGGGGACCCTGGCGGTGGCTCGCGGTGGGACAGGGGCAACGGTTGCATCCACAGCGAGAACCAATTTGGGATTGGGTAGCGTTGAAAATACGGCCTTATCGACTTGGGCAGGATCCACTAATTTGACGACGCTAGGGACTATTTCATCGGGGACCTGGTCAGGGACAACGGTAGCGGTCGCCAAGGGAGGGACTGGGGCAACGACGGCGGCTGGCGCGAGGACTAGCTTGGGGGTGGGTGAAATCGCAACGAGAAATAGTAGTGATTTTATTACCCCGGCTCAATTAACCACACAATTAACCGGCGTAGCTGTTAGTGCCATTACTACAAAATCCGCAAACTATACCGCAACGGGTACTAATGACGGGATTATTTTATATAATACAACCGATGGCGCTTATACTTTGACCTTGCCCTCAGCCACTTCCAATCCAAGCCGGACCTTTAAAGTCAAAAAAATAACGTCTGATTTCAATACCCTTACCATCTCCTCTCAGAGTGGGTCATTGATTGAGGGCGGATACTCTGTATCGAGTAGTACTATTTCTACACGTGGCGAGAGCCTTGAGATTGTGAGTGATGGAACCAATTGGCAAATTATTAGCCGAGTTATACCGGATTTTATTTATAATTATGATGGCCATGTTCAAGCGCAAGATGGGACTGATTATGCCAATGCCACAACGTATGTCGAGGCGGTTCGAAAGGGTCACTATTGTGTGCTGTCGATCTACACGTTTTTTGATGGAACCCCCTCGGGGACTTCTTCGACAGGGTTTTATTGGCCGATCCCTACTGGGCTGGGTAGTATTGAATCCCCTGGAGTGGGTCGCGGTGACTTGATTGGGATGGCCTTCGCAGGAAAGGTGGATAGCACGGTTGAATCTAGCTTGCATCGCTGCAAGCTTTATTATCAAACAGGGCAGCCCACTCGCATTATTGCATTGTTGGGGCCACAGAAATTTTCTCCTTCTTATCCCTATACGTTTGATTCAAGCTATTGCATCTTTCTCAAAGTTACCCTACCTATAGCTTCCTGGATTCCTGGCACCGTCTATTATCCATGATGTAGTTTGAGCATTGCCCAGGTCTGCCACC
>JAHFCZ010000139.1 GCA_023249285.1 bacterium
GTATCGAAATGATAGAAGGTCAGACGTGTGTCTTTATACCGGACTTTGATGTCATATTTACCCGGAAAATCCTGTTCTTGTTCAATGTCATAGTGCACGGCCAACTCTTTATCGAGCTTCCCGTCAATGTTGAACTTATAGCGGATATCGAGCTTGGGCGCGCCCACCAATACGTCTCGGGGCAACTTATCATAAAACGGGTCGCTTCGGATCGTCTGGAACCGGGAATCGGAGGGGACTTTCGGGGTGTAATCCCGACCACTGAGCTTGGTTTCATGGAAGCCAGAGACCTCCAGGTTGGGGTATTTCTTGAGTTCTATTTGCGGAAAATCAAAGCCATCTCGGACCGGGGAATAATAGGTGTAGACCGGTTTAGGCGGTGGCGGGGGAATGTTCGGGGAGGGGACTAAATTATGGGTGGGTGTGAGGGCCAAAAGTGCAGAACCGGTTGGGATCAACGGAGAGGGTGGATTTTCTGGACTGGATGCGGGGCTTGGCTGTGGCGTTGATGTGGGCGTAGACGTGCCGTTTTGTGCAGCTAAGGTTAGCGCAAAAAGGACTACAAATATGCCGGTTAATATGCCCCATTTTTTCTTCATAAAATGAGCATCGCGTCTCCAAAGCTAAAGAATCGATAGTGATGGGCGATGGCTTCTTGGTAGGCTCGGCGGATGAGTTGAGTCCCCGCAAACGCAGAAACCAAGACCAAAAGCGTGGACTTGGGAAGGTGAAAATTGGTGATCAGCGCATCGACAGCTTTAAACCGATACCCTGGTGTAATAAATAATCGTGTTTCGGCCGAGCCCGACTTGCATACCCCATTGTCCCAGGCACTTTCGAGGGCCCGCGCCACCGTTGTCCCCACCGCCACAACGCGATGCCCTTGATGCCGATGTCGGGTCAAGGCCTGGGCGGTGTCCGTGTCGATTTCGAAATATTCCTCATGCATCCGATGGTCTGCGAGGGCCTCTACCTTCACCGGCGCGAACGTCCCATGCCCGACATGGAGTGTAATGGCCCGTTGTTGAATCCCCCGATTGGTCAGGGTTTGGAGGAGCTCTGGCGTGAAATGCAGGCCAGCGGTGGGTGCAGCTACGGCCCCTTCTTTTTCGGCAAAGACCGTTTGGTAGGCTATTTCAAAGGTGTTGGGATGTGCATCGGGCTTAATGTAGGGCGGGAGTGGAATTTCGCCATAGGTCTGCAGGATTTCCCAGACAGGTTGTGTCGCGTGAAATCGGATCTTGGCAAAACTAAAATCCGCGCTTTTTTCCAATAATTCGACCTGAACGGTGTCCGAAATCTCCAGAAATTCCCCTGGCAGGAGGGCCCGTTGCGGGCTGACCATGGCCAGCCACTCGGTTTGGGGGTCTTGGGCAGGTTGATGTTGCAAAGGACGTTGGAGAAAGATCTCTATTTTCCCACCGGTTTTTCGCTTGGCAAACAGACGGGCCTTGATGACCTTGGTGTTATTCAAGACGAGGGTATCCGTCGGTTCTAGCAGGTTTGGCAGCTCTGAAAATTGATGATGGGAAATCTGGCCAGTTGCACGGGAGACCACCAGCAGGCGACTATGTCCCCGCTGAGCCGTTGGGGTATGCGCAATTAACGCTGCGGGCAACTCGTAATCAAACTCTGAAATGCGGGAATGCAACGTCATGATCTACTAGTTCCCCCTTTTAGCCTTGTTTAGGCGTGTTATCCAGGCGAGATCCATGCCTTAGGCTCGAATATGCCCGTCGCCTTCGACAATATACTTGTAAGTGGTGAGCTCTGGGAGGCCCATAGGGCCGCGCGCGTGCAGCTTTTGGGTGGAGATGCCCAGCTCGGCACCGAAGCCGAATTCACCCCCGTCCACAAATCGGGTGGAGGCATTGACCAAGACGGCGGCTGCATCAATTTGGGTGGTGAAGTCTGAAATATTGGCACGGGAATTGGAGAGAATAGATTCGGAATGTTGGGTGCCGTACTGGCGAATATGGGCGATGGCCGCGGTGGTATCTGCCACCACTTTGACCGCTAAAATGAGGTCCAAAAATTCGTTTTCCCAGTCTGTTTCGGTGGCGGGTGTGGCCTGGATGATCGCACAGGTTTGATCGCAGCCTCGGATCTCCACTTTTTCCTCGGCCATGGCTTGGGCGAGTTTGGGCAAAAACACCTTAGCAATCGCCTGATGCACCAAGACGGTTTCGCAGGCATTGCAGACGGACGGACGTTGGGCCTTGGCATTGCGAATAATGGCAAGCGCTTGGTCCAGATTTGCCGAGTCATCCACAAAGATATGGCAGTTTCCGACCCCGGTTTCGATGGTGGGGACTTTGGCGTGGGTGATCACGTTCTGGATGAGACTGGCACCCCCACGGGGGATGGCAATGTTAATGTATTGGCGCAGCGAGACCAAGTGCCAAACCCCTTCATGAGTCGTATCTTCGAGGAGCTGGACGCTATCTTGGGGCAGTCCGGTCGCCTGCATCGCTGATTTTAGAATGGTAGTAATGGCGAAATTAGACTGGTAGGCACTGGCACTGCCGCGGAGCACGACGGCATTTCCCGTCTTCACACAAAGAGCGATGGCATCCGCCGTGACATTGGGACGTGCTTCGTAAATGATCGCAATGACACCCAAGGGAACCCGGACCTTGTTGATTTTGAGGCCGTTTTCACAGACCCAGCCGGACATGACTTCGCCTAAAGGATCTCTCAGGCTGGCAATTTGGCGGATACTCGCCACGATCCCGGAAATCCGAGCATCGTCGAGGCTCAACCGATCAATGAGTGCCACCGATAAGCCTTTGTCCTGCCCTGCTTTCACATCCCGTTGGTTCGCAGACAAGACCTCGCTGCGGCGATCCCAGAGGCTGGTGGCCATGGCTTCTAAGGCCTGCCGCCGAGACAATGCGCTTTGGTTGGCAAGACTAGGCCATGCTTGGGAGGCCAGTTTACATTGGTCGTTAATTCGGTCAGGGTTAAAGCTCATGAGACTTCTTTCTTTTTTTATTGATAAATCAAAAAAATTTTAGACCTTTAAATTTATAAAACTGAGCTCAAAATTGTCTTTTTATTGATAATTTATTGATAATTTA
>JAHFCZ010000056.1 GCA_023249285.1 bacterium
TATGGAGTGGGCACCCAACTGTACGGCCGCCGCATCGTGCTGTTGAGCCTAAGAAGCTGCCACCGATACCGACGACTTCAGACAGTTCAATGACTGGTCGTCCTTCTCCAGCTCAGAGGAAGGCAATTCAGGCGGAGATGGCCGTGGACAGTGCAATGAGAAAAGCTCGAGATGCGAGTGCCGCATCTGGCGCAAACGGTTCCGCAACGGCGGCTACCCCAACAGTATCAATGCCCGCAGAACAGGGCAAGGAACGGCGCGATGCCACTTGTGAAGAGCAGATAGAAGCGGCTCAGGTTGCGGTTGAAGGGGCTTGTGTGCAGCGCGATGTCCCATCATGTTCTGTCGCGTTGTGGAGCCAAGCGGTGGTACGTAGTGCATGTGGGAATGGAATACCCGCCATTGCGACACCCACTGTCCCGCCAACAACAACGCCCTCTTGTTTATTTCGGTTGGGTGATGCTAAGTCAAAATTTCAGCGTTTATGTGTTCCTGATGGTGTGAATCTGGTAGAGGTTACTAGCTGTTTGCGTGCGATGGATGACCTGGAGAAGGTGATACTTGACTGTACGCCTACGACATCAACAACTCCTGCACCAACTGGTGGGGCGACTTCCACGGGAAGCCCCAGAACGGCTACTAAAGGACCTGATGCTTCTGCAGAGGGTGAAAATACGCACGATTCAGGCTCGGGCAATGGGAATCTAAAACCTGTGGCAGTCGTTTTATTGACTGCAGCGGTGCTCACAACAGCAACTATGGGGGTAGTAGCTTGTGTTCTCGCAAAACGATCAGGCGAAGAAAATGAGGATGTACAACCCGCTGCTCAAGCGGATCCAGCTCAAGCAAATGCAGCTCCAGCAGCAGTGGTTGCGCCAGATCAAGTAGTTGTGCAGATGCCTGATGCTGGTGAGCAAGCACAACCTGCTGCTCCAGTTGTGGTCGCGCCAGATCATGTAGTTGTGAATCTTCCTGGTGCAATAGCGGAAGATTCTGTCTAGTTCAGCCTAAGTCTGTTACGACGTTGTCATCCCCGCGCAGGCGGGGATCCAGGAGCATCTTCACCGGTTGCCGCCGCATCTTTAACGTCATCCCCGCGCAGGCGGGGATCCAGGGTTCGAAAGCCATACGAGCCGCCCGAGCTTTACGTCATCCCCGCGCAGGCGGGGATCCAGGTCTAGCCTCATTTGACGGTTCTGGATTCCCACCTTCGTGGGAATGACACATATGAGCACGGGATGACAATAATAGATGCGATTGCCCTGATGCAGCCGGGCATCACCTTGGCTTTGTAGTTGAAAACTTGTACTATGGAGGGCTTAATCTACACAGAAAAGTGAGTGCCAACCATGGGTTTATTCGCACGTTTATCGAATATGTTTTTCGGGGATCCGCATGAAAAAGCCATGACTGAGTATTGGCCGATTGTGGATCAAATTAATGCGCTTGAACCTGAAATTTCGGGGCTATCCGATGCGGATTTAATTGGGAAAACAGCGTTTTTAAAGGGGAAACTTGCCCAGGGAACGTCATTGGATGAGATCTTGCCCGAGGCCTTCGCCGTGGTCCGAGAAGTCGGGAAACGTATTTTGAATATGCGACATTTTGATGTTCAGTTGATCGGTGGAATGGTGCTACATCGTGGCAAAATCTCCGAAATGAAGACGGGGGAAGGAAAGACCTTGGTCTCGACCTTGGCGGCCTACTTGAATGCCTTGGAAGGCAAAGGGGTCTACATCGTGACGGTCAACGATTACTTGGCCAAACGGGACAGCGAGTGGATGGGACGGATTTTCCGATTTTTGGGGCTGACGGTGGGGTTGATTCACGCCGGGATGCCGCCGGAAGATCGGGTCAAGGCCTATGCCTGTGATATTACCTACGGGACGAATAATGAGTTCGGATTTGATTATTTACGGGACCATTTGGCCTATGATATTTCGCAGTGCTGCCAGACCCGTCGTCATTACGCGATTATCGACGAGGTAGACAGTATCTTGATTGATGAGGCCAGAACGCCCTTGATTATTTCTGGGCCGATCAAAGATTCCACTGAAAAATATAGTCAGGTGGCCAAGGTGGTGCGGAAGTTGAAAGTTGAGACGCATTTTACCCTCGATGAAAAGCATAAAAATGCGGTCCTCACTGAGGAGGGGATCGATACGATTGAAAAGGCCATGGGGGTTGAGGATATTTTCTCGGTTCAAAATATGGAAGTGGCCCATATGGCCGTGCAATGTTTGAAGGCCCAGCATTTGTATCGCCGGGATGTGGATTATGTCGTCAAGGAAGACGAAGTCTTGATCGTGGACGAGTTTACCGGCCGGATTATGGATGGGCGTCGGTATTCGGATGGCTTGCACCAGGCGATTGAGGCGATGGAAGGGTTGTCTATCAAGGAAGAAAGCCAAACCTTGGCTACGGTCACTTTTCAGAATTATTTCAGAATGTTTCCGAAGCTGGCGGGGATGACGGGGACTGCGTTGACCGAAGAGGCCGAACTCGGGAAAATTTATAATCTGGAGGTCTTGCCGATCCCGACACACCAGAGCGTGATTCGGGAAGATTTGCCGGACTTGGTTTATAAATCCAAAGCTGAAAAATACAAAGCGGTTTTGACAGAGGTGAAAGAGGCCCACGCCAAAGGGCAGCCGATCTTGGTGGGTACGATTTCGATTGAGATCTCGGAGCTGTTGTCTAAGTTCATTAAAAAAGAGGGGATTCCTCACAGTGTATTAAACGCCAAATATCACGAACAAGAGGCGGAAATCATTGCGAAAGCCGGCCAAAAAGGCATGGTGACGATTGCGACTAACATGGCGGGTAGGGGGACGGATATTGTGTTGGGGGAAGGGGTGTCTGAGGTCGGGGGCTTGTACGTTATCGGGACGGAACGCCACGAGTCACGACGGATTGATAACCAGCTGCGTGGCCGATCCGGCCGTCAGGGTGACCCTGGGAAGTCCCGGTTTTATGTGTCGTTGGAAGATGACTTGATGCGGTTATTTGGTTCGGATCGGATTGCGAAGGTGATGGAAACGTTGGGCTTGCCTGAGGATACGCCGATTGAGCATCCATTGATCTCCAAATCCATTGAGCGTGCCCAGAGCAAGGTTGAAAAATATTACTTCGGGATTCGGAAGCAGATTTTGGAATACGATGACGTGATGAATCGACAGCGGGACACGATTTATACGTTGCGGCGCCAGCTCTTGGAAGGACGGAGCCTCGATGACAAGGTCCAAGAATTGATTTCTGGGATTGTACACTCTGCGTCGGAAACGGCTTTTGGGCTGCAAGGCCAAGGCTGGTCGGTTCCCGAACAAAAAGCAGAGTTTGTCGGGACCTTGCAACAGGTTTTCCCGGCCCAAAATCTGAGCGAATTGGTGGATCAGTTTACGGCTTTGGATGCGATGCTTTCTGGGGTGAGCCTGGCCTTGTTTGGGCATTATCAAGAGAAAAAAGCCGAACACCCTGAGGGGATTTTTGAGTTGGTGGTGACCCGTCAGATGTTGCTGGCCACGCTAGACCGTAAATGGGTGGATCATTTGCATCAAATGGAAGTGTTGCGGGAAGGCATTGGGCTGCGTGCTTGGGGCCAAAAAGACCCGTTGGTGGAATATAAAACGGAGGCGTTCGGGATGTTCCAAGACCTTGTGTACGGCATTTCCGAAGAAGCCTTGTCGATGATCTTTAGAGCCCAATTGACCATGGAGGAGCAGCATTAATGGACTACGAAATTAAAAAAACCTTTGCCCTATACCAAGAGAAAATTACAAATTTGGGAGACTATCTTTGAGATCCCTCATCTGAGGGAAATCATTCGCCGTACCGAAGCGGAGGCTGGCCAAGATAGTTTTTGGGATCAAAATGCTCAGATCCAGGGGACATTTTCACAGCTGATGCGTCAAAAATCCATCGTGGAAGACTATGAAGCGTTGTGTCGACTCCGAGAGGATGTCCAGACCTGTTTTGAGCTCTTGCAAGAAGGGCCAGATGCGGAGTTGGAGGCCGAGGTGCAACGGGATTTTAAGCGACTGGTGAAGACCGTCGACACGATGGAAACGAAGTCGTTGTTGTCCGGTCAATATGATACGAGTGCTTGTTTTTTTAGCCTCAATTCTGGGGCAGGGGGGACGGATGCCCAGGATTGGACGGAGATCTTACTGCGACTGTACTTGCGGTGGTTTGAGTCCAAAGGGTTCTCGGCGACAATGGTCGATCAGACGCCCGGTGATGAGGCTGGGATTAAATCTGTTACGATTTTGGTGAAGGGGCAATATGCCTACGGGCTTTTGAAAAATGAGATTGGGGTGCACCGATTGGTACGGATTTCCCCCTTTAATGCGAATGGCAAGCGCCAGACCTCCTTTGCGGCGGTCGACGTGGTGCCGGAATTTGCCAATGAGGCGGACCAGCTTGAGATTGACCCGAAGGAATTGCGCATTGATACGTTTCGCTCCTCTGGGGCGGGGGGGCAGCACGTAAACAAAACCGATTCTGCAGTGCGGGTGACCCACATTCCGACGGGGCTTGTGGCGCAGTCTCAACATAGTCGCTCTCAGATTTCGAACCGTGAAACGGCGCTCTCGATTTTGAAGGCACGCTTGCTGCAACGCATGGTGGCTGAGCAAAAACAACGGCTAGATGAATTACGGGGAAATGTGTCGGATATTTCTTGGGGGAATCAGATCCGATCTTATGTTTTTCATCCCTACAAATTGGTCAAAGATTTACGGACGGATTTTGAGGTCACAGATTTGAATGGGGTGTTGGATGGGGATTATTTGGATGACTTTATCCACCACCAACTTTTAAATCAACGGCAGGAGAATAAGCGATGATGATGTCTCGAACCATGCGGGTATGGTTATCCGTGATGATCCTTTTAGGGGGCTTGGTGGGTGCAAAAGCGACCTATGACCGGGTGCGTGTGGAACAAACACTCAAGACGGTCTCAGTATGCGTACCCCTCAAAGAATTGCAGCATTTGGGTGCCGTGGGTGGGGCGGCGAATTGGGATGCTTTTTCGATGACGGTGCAGCAGCAAACGGGGCTGAAAACCATTTTGGTAGATGAGGCCATGCTCTCGGATTTAGTGGCCCATGGGAAAGCGACGGCCTATATGGGTGCTGAGCTCATCAATATGTCGCGTGTGGGGGCAAGTGCAGGGGATCGTTTTCGGCCGGATCGTTTGTATGTGTGGCTATCCGATCGGAGTACCTACGATTTGGTGAATAGCGGGTTGATCACCCAATTGGGTCATCAGGCCGTGATTGAAAAGGTGCCAGGGATTACCTTGGAAATTGCGGGGAACTGGGAGATGGTGAAGGATCTGGGGCTGGGGATCGATCCGCAGCTGGTTGCCGATTTGGCTCGAAAAGGGTGGGGGGTCATTGCAAGATTGCAGCCTAATTTGCGCTTGGATCGCGGGGCTTTAACCCAAAAATGCCATCAGCTCGCGACCTTGCCTGGGGTGAAATTGGTGATTTTTGAAGGGCCTATGATTTTGGGGGGGCCAGGCCAAGTGGCGGTGGTGGCAGATCAGCTGCGCTTGTACGGCCTGCATTATGGACAAGTGGAGTTTTTCCCGCAACAGGAGTTCGACAACCTAGTGGCGCATTATCCAGCTGGCTTGATCAAAGTTCATAGCATTACGGAACTCGAACGTGAAAAAATGACCGCGACCACGGCCTTGCGGCGCTATGTCCGTGCCGTTCAAGATCGGGGGATTCGGGTCTTGGTCGTGCATCCCCAATGGAAAACCCCAGCAGTGGGCGGCCTTTACAGCGGCAATGTTGGGTTTATTCGGGCGCTTACAAAAACCTTGGAGGCCAAAGGCTATCGCCAGGGTCTGGTGGCTACGCCGTTTCCGGCTAAAATGGGCGTGTTTTCAGTCTGGGAATTGGTGTTATTAGGCTTGGCCTTGGGCAGCTTCGGGTTATGGCTATGGAGCTTTGTTCGGCCCCTGTCTTGGTGGGGGATCGGCTCTGTGGCGGTTGCCGTCGTGGGGAGCTTGGCTCTTTTTCCTTTGGAAACGTATCGGTGGATTTGGGGCTTTTTGGGGGTGATGGTCTTGCCTGCTGGCGTGATTCTCGGGATTTTGGACCTGCACCCGCAACGGTTCTGGGTGGGGTTCATGGCGGGTACGGGATATTTAATCTTGGGTTTATTGGCCATTTTAGGGATCTTTTTCTCACCAGTATGGCTGAGTGGCGCGATGGTTTTTCACGGGATTCGACTCGCACTTTTATTTCCGTTGGTGTTGGTTTGGGCGGTGTTGTTTGTACAGCCGCATCGGTTGGTGCATGGGGCGTACTTGGTCAAACGCTGGCTCAATACACCTATTCGCGTAGGGGTGGTTGTGGCGTTGGGTGTGATCGCTTTAGGTGTTGGGTATTATGTCTTGCGTAGTGGCAATGCTGCGTCGGTCATGGGCAAGGAAATGGGGGCCCGTGAGACCTTGGAAATGGTATTTGGGGTACGGCCGCGGACCAAAGAAATCTTGGGCTTTATGTTCCTTTTTTGTGGGTTTTGGTGGCAACATAAGCCCTGGTCGCGGTGGTTATTGGTGATGGGTACGGTGGGTGTGATCAGTGTGGTAAACTCATTTTGTCACTTTCATACCCCGCTTTGGGTCTCTGCCTATCGGTCTCTGTTGGGGATTGCGTTGGGGTATGGCCTTGCGGTTCTGGTGGTAATGGGACGTCGGATTTTACAATTGGGAGTCACATGGTGGACGCAAGCACGTTAGAGGCTTTACAGAATCGGTTGGGGGTTTATTTTAAGGACAAGCAGCTCCTTGAAACGGCGTTGACCCATAGCTCTTTTGCGCACCAACGTGCGAGTGTCCGTGTCTCGGATAATGAACGGATGGAGTTTTTGGGGGATGCAGTCTTAAAGCTGGTCATTTCCGAGTATTTATATACCAAATTTCCCCATTCTAACGAAGGAGATTTGACCAAGATTCGTGCCAAAATTGTGTCAGATAAAAATCTGGCGGGATTGGCAAAGAAGATTCAGTTGGGGGAACATATTCGGTTTTCAGCGGGTGAAAAACATTCTGGTGGGGCCGAGAAAACCTCCAATTTGGCGAATGCGTTTGAGTCAATTTTAGGGGCGATTTATTTGGACCAGGGCATCAATCCAGCCAAACGATTCTTGGAAGGCCTCTTGGCCACCCATTTTGAGGCCTTGATTCAAGAAGATGCGCTGGAGGACTATAAAACCAAGCTCCAAGAATGGATGCAACGCCAGCAGAAACCCTTGCCAATATATACGATTTTGGCCTTGGAAGGGCCGGATCACCAGCGGCGATATCGGGTGCAAGTTACGCTTGAGTTCAGTCCCCCGAGGCATTATCCTGGTGATGGTGATTCCAAAAAAGAAGCGGAGCAACGGGCGGCTAAGGCGGCCTGGCTGGATAATATTCATTAAGATACTCAATTTTGAAGGGAAAGAGCATGGATTTAGAAGCTATTTTTGAGAAACAATTGGAACTGAATAAAAAAATTAATCCCGGTTTTGAGGATGATCTGAAGGACCCGGATATTCGGCGTCAGCGCTTTATGCAGTTTGAACTGGCGATGCGCCAAGAGGCCTGTGAGGCCATCGATAGCCTGTCGTGGAAGTGGTGGAAGAAGATGGACGATGATTGGGATAACGTGAAAATTGAGCTGGTGGATATGCTCCATTTTTGGGTGTCGATGTGCATGGCTGCCGATATTTCAGCCAAGGAAGTGGTGGCCTTGTATTTCAAAAAAAATACCTTGAATCATCAGCGCCAAGATCAAGGCTATAAAACCGGTGACTACGACAAAATGGCCGGGGGGGTGGAAGATAACCGTGCGTTGTTGGAGACCCAACAGTGAGCTTGACACCGGCCACGATTATGGATGGCCGAAAGGTCTCTTCTGAGCGTCTTTTGGAATTAGGCTATGAAGTGGCCTTGTTGACCTCGCAATTTGGGCGTGCCCCTGGGTTAGCCGTGGTTTTAGTGGGGGATCATGGTCCTTCTGAAGCCTATGTCGGGATGAAGAAAAAAGCCTGTGAGTCTATTGGGATTGCGTCGTTTGATTATCGCTTACGCGCGGATCAAGACGAGGCTGATTTGGTGTCGTGTTTGGATGCCTTGAACGCCGACCCGAGAGTGGATGGTATTTTATTGCAATTGCCGCTCCCGAATGGGTTTGATGAAGATAAAATGGTGCAACGTATCTCGCCGGATAAGGATGTGGATGGCTTTCATCCGATGAATGTGGGGAAATTGTTGCTGGGGCTTGAGACCTTTGTCTCGTGTACGCCCTACGGTGTGTGTGTCCTTTTGGAGGCGTATAATATCCCGGTGGAAGGCAAGCACGTGGTGATTGTGGGGCGCAGCAATATTGTGGGGAAGCCCTTGGCAGCATTGCTCCTCCAAAAACAAAAAATCGGAAATGCAACTGTCACGGTCTGTCATTCTAAATCTGAAAATCTAGCCGACATTACCCAAAGTGCGGATATCTTGATCGCGGCGATGGGCGTGCCGCGGTTTATTAAAGCGGACATGGTGAAGCCAGGCGCGGTTGTGATTGATGTCGGGACCTCTCGGGAGGTGTTGCCAGATGGTCGGAAAATTTTGATTGGCGACGTGGACTACGATGCGGTGGCCCCGATTGCCTCTGCGATTACTCCCGTACCTGGCGGGGTAGGTCCGATGACGATTGCGATGCTCATGTCCAATACTGTGACCTCTTTTAAGCGAAGAATGGGTGCGTAGACGTGGCTGAAGTTTCTGGGATTACACCGCCGCCTTTACCCCCGATTTATCGGCCTTCGCAGCAGTCTCAGCAACGTGAGCAGGCTCAGGCAGTCACGGCGGAAAGCAAGACTGCTGGGGTGACGAAGACTGGGGCTCCTGAAGTTGCACTTGGGGAGTTTGTAGACCCTGCTATTGCGGCGAAGCAAGACCAAACCCGTGCCACCTTATTGGGGGTGCGTGATACGGGTAATCAGCTGTCAGCGCCGGATCAATCCTTGTCTTATTTTCTGGAACTCAAGGCTGGGACTGCGGAACAACGATTGGCTGCGGTCAATTTAGACCCGGTTCAAGTCGGATTTAGGGAATATTTGATTGGCTTAATGGGGATGCTCTATGACCAAACCAATCAAGATTTGGGACTGATGCAAAACATTATCAGCCAGTTATTGGCGTATTCAGTGCGACAGGAGGATTTGGTGTTGTTATCCCCCATTTTGAGGGGGATTCAGGCGCAGATTCTAGCGCAGCCACCCCTCTTTTTGGAGCAGCTGACCCAGCAACTTCAAAGCTCAGGGCTCTTGATTCATGATAACGTCGAAGTTCGGGTGGCGGCCCAGAGCCTTTTGGACACCATTGCCCTGGTGAAAGCGAGCGAGCATACAGAATCAGTGCCGTTGGGTAAACAGGCCCCGGTTACGGATGTTGAAGGCTTGCGGACCCAGCTTCTGATGGGGTTGTTACAGCAGCGCGCATTGACGACGATCTTTAATGATGGCCGAAAAGATGTCTGGATGATGATGTTTGCCACCTTTGTGGGCATTGAAACGGCGGTCACGGAGCTCTCTGATCACCCGAGCACGATCCCGCATCATTTGGCGATGGTGATTGAGTCGGATATCTTTATGTCTGTGCAATGGCGGGGCTTTGCGCCAGTTCAGGCGCTTAGTGAAGGGTTTGTTGGCGTGATGACGGTTGGGGATATTGTTGAAAAAGTGCGGAGCTTATTCCGACATCAATTCCAACGGGTCTTAGGTGTGATGCCCCATCCTCGATTTTCACCGGCCTTTGCGTTGGCCCAGCAAGCGATTGATGACTTGTCCTATCCCTTTAAAATTTTGGATACCCGGACTTTTGGCCCGGCCTATGGGGTGTTAATGGATGAGATTGCCCACGGTGTGTACCGGACGGGTATGCAGCGTCAGGCCGATACGGTGATTACCCAAATGGTGGAGCGGTTTCGGTATTGGGTGGT
>JAHFCZ010000057.1 GCA_023249285.1 bacterium
AGAATCACATGTTTGTAATAGTCTGTTTTGTCGATGTAGCGATTATCGGGCCCGAAAAGCTCTTTAAGGCTAGTGTATAAGGAGGCGGCGCCGGTTACGGGATTTACTGTCATGATGCCGAGGAGGTTGGGGGGGGGTATTTTAATGACCTTTTTGAATGAGGTTGGGGGTCCAGGTGTGCCATCTAAGGCCATGGGGAAAATGCTGTAGTAATAGGTGCCGTCTGGCAAGAGTGCATCGCTGAATACGGAAGGCGAAGTATTATGATTCATAGTGCTTACCAAGCTGCCCTCTGAAAGGGTGTTTGGGGTTGCGGTACTGGATCTCATGATGGTGTAGGTTCTTACGGTGGCAAAATCGGTGTCATCCCAGGAAGCGCGGGTTGAGGCGAAGTTACCGGCAATGTTTAAATCGGTAATGCTGGCAATCGCAGAAATGGGTAAAATGACCAAGTGGATGATCAAGATGAGTGTTTTTAGTGAACGAAATTGCATTTTTGCCTGCCTTTTTGACTTAGTTACCCCCTTTATCGACAAAATTCTGAAAAAATTTCAGTTTTGTAGAAATAAATGAGAAAACCAGCTACTCAAAAGTTGCAGGCGTTGTTGCAAAATGCCCAAATGATTCCATTTTTCACTCAGCTCATTTGGAAGAACCAAATACCCCACCCCTCAACCCCACCCCTCAACCCCACCCCCACCCCCTCCCCATTCCCTCTGGGAATAGAGAGGGGAGCTTGAATTTAGATTTTTTATTGGGGTTCCCCTCTCTATTTTGAAAAAATGGGGAGGGGCTAGGGGTGGGGTTTAAACCGCGTTAGCCGAGAAATTGCTTTTCCTGCTCCAATTTTGCAACTCTGCAGGGATTTTATTCGGGAAGGATCGCCATTTTCCCCCGGCCAATGATTTGGTTATTGGCCAGGATAAAGTACGGATAAACCCCAGAGGGCCAGCTAAATCCGAAGATGCTGGCATTTAATTGTATTTGATTGTAGCCACCCTTAGCCCCTTGATCGAGGCCACTTCTGAAGGATTTTTGGTAAGCGAGGCTTCCGGTGGTTGTATAGATTCGGAGCTCAGTCCCGATGTTTTGGTTGAGCCAATATCCAATAACCGCACCGGTGCTCATTTTGAAGGGATTGGGGTAATTGAGTGGGGGATCCCTCATGATGGCTCCTTCGAGAACGGTGGCGTTACCCGTGGCTTGGGTGGCGGCGTTTCCGAACTCATCTCGGGCAAAAAATGAATAGTAATAGGTGCCATTGGGGAGGCTTTCGGTGAGGGTGGTTGCGGTGGAATTGCTGGTCACGGTGATGCCGACCAAGACGGAGCTGGGATAGGTGGTGGTATCTCGTTGGAGGGTGACCCCTGAAAAGCCGTTGGTGTTGCCTGGGTTGGTCCAGGTTAAGGTAATGCGGTTGCCGCGTACTTGGGTCTGAACGCCCGATGCGGGGGAGGGTGGGTTGCCCTGAACGGTGGCGACTGTTGTATTGACCGTCGACGGGTTGCCTTGGGCAGTGAGGGCATAAAGGGTGTAGGTATAGCTGCCATCGGCAGGGGGGGTGTCGGTATAACTCTGGATATTGGCTTGGGTCAGAAGCGTGGTGGTATTTTGGCTATTGGTGCGGTAGAGGCGACTGCTTTGAAAGTCCGTATCACTGGGATTGACCCAAGAAAGGGAGACGGTACTTGCGGTGTTGGTGGTTTGTGCCGCAAATTGACGCGTGCTGTGGACTTGGTTGTATTTTTCTAGGGTTTTTCCTGTATAGTTCGTGAGCCAGAGGATGCCATTACTGTCTTGGGCGCCACTGCTCCACACTTTGCTCGCATCCGATTGCGTGGCGGCGATCGTACTGGTATTGAGGTTGATTTTGGTGTAATGGCCGGTAATGTCCGACACAAAAAGAGCGGGATGGGTCACCGAAAGGAGGATGGGGGAGCTCCCCGAAAGGCCTTCGGTAGGGAGTATATCAACTGCGTTAAAATTTTTATCAAATTTTATAATTCTTCCGGAAATAGTGTCGGGAACGTAGGCATTGCTGGAGCTGTCCTGGGCAATCCCCAAATAGGGGCTCATGCCGTTTGGGAGGTCATACTTGGCTATGAAGGTGCCCGCGGTGGTTAAAAGTTGGAAACGACGGTTAATGCTTTCTATGACCAAGAGACGATTTTGACTGGTGACCACAATGCCCCTGAGTCCATTGAATTGTCCGTTTCCTGGGCCTTGAGCCCCCAATTCTTGGAGGCTGGAGCCACTGGGATTGAACTTGGTAATGGTGTCGTTGGTGTTGTTGATGACATAGAGATTTTGCTGGCTGTCCAGGGCGCAGATGAGTGGGCTAAAGTTCGCACTCGCGGTTTGGGGATAGGTGGTGAGGAGCGTGCCTGCGTTGCTGTATTTTCGGACACAGTGGTCATTTTGAAAGCAAATATAGAGGGCATTTTGGGTGCTCATGGCGAGCCCGGTGGGTTGTTCCGGGAGGCTAGTACTGCTTTGAAGCGAAGGTGTTCCCCAGGAAAAACTGCCTAAACTGAGGAGGAGGGCAAGCGAGTAGAGGGTGAGGAGTCGCCTGAGAATCTTAGAGCTCGCTTCCGTAGATGAGGCTATTCGAATTTAGCATGTAGACGGTGATGTAGTTTGCATCGGTGGGCATGCCCCCGTATTTGATCAAGTATCCCCCATAAGTGGCAGTATTAGTGTTGTCGTTCCAGGTGTTGCCCAGCCCTTCTTTGGCTATAATGCCTGTGCTGCCTCCGTTCGGTTCCCCCCCTCGCCAGCCTGCGTACGTGAGGCCATCTCCGGTGAAGAGCGTGCCTCCTGTTGCGCCTTGCCAAAATCGTTTGTTGACTTCCGGGCCTGATCCCCAGACCCAGTAACTTGTGCCACTGATGCTGACCAAACTACCCCCAATAAAATTGTTTCCGTTTTCAATAAATTCAATCGCGTTTTCTTCTTCCTTAGAGATAATGGTTGCAAAGTAGGGGGTGATGCCGAATCGTGGGTCCTGGATCTTGGCATCGGCACTGGCTTGTTGCCAGTTCATGCTATCTACATTTCCGGCATCGGGTCGCGTCTTGTTCACTACCGCATACATCCGTCCGTTGATATTGGGGTTGTCTGTGGGGACATATTTGTAGGAATAGGATCCCAAGGCCCCATCTGTTTTAATTTGTTCCACCCATATCCGAATGACTCGGGTACTGTAATTTTGGCCTTTGCTTGAAAACCTGAGTGTGCGTAACGTGCTTTGGATATCGTCGTAGCTGACAGCGCTATTTGCGGTAATAATGAGACTTCTTTTGGTGGCATTGAAGCTGACCACCATGGCGACATTGGACGGGGTGACTTCTAAGAGATCATAGGGGGAATTGATAGGAAGTTTGTCGATGACACAGTAGATGGCGCCGCCTTGCCAGGCCGTTTTTTGGTTGGAATCTGTTGCGTATCGAACCCAGCTGGTTTTGAGTGTGCTGTCAAAATAAAACTGGAGTCCGGCATCGAGTGGAAGCGCGTCGGCACCCATGACGTAGGCGCGTGGTGTGGTTTGGTTGGTAATGGTCAAGACCCCAGCCCCATACGGGGCCGCAGGTGTGATTGAGGCGCTTACCCATTGTGCCATGATGAAAAGACTTGCTAACACGAGTACGGCTTTTTTCATTTCTTAGAGTATATCATTTTCGGCTCAGTTTTACAGAGTTCTGAGGTCCATGATAGGATTTGTGGGTTTTCGGCGGTGAGACCCTTTTGGAAAGGTGTCCGAGTGGTTTAAGGAGCACGCTTGGAAAGCGTGTGTACTAGCAATAGTACCGTGGGTTCGAATCCCACCCTTTCCGCCAGAGAACCTGATCCCAAATCTCAGAGCCATTTACCTTGTCTTCATTTCCTTTTCCACCGAAATTTCACTGTATAGCAAGGGTTAATTATGAGTATTTTTCCTAAAAAACTTGCAAATCCAGGGGGCAAGCAGAGTGTTTCTTTACCTCAGGGTAATGTGTTAGCCGTTACGGCAGACATTAGGTCTGTAGTAGAACATGACGGTGCAGATACTGACCTTTTGGCTTTGGCTGCCAGGCTTCAACGCGGACTCGCAATTCCGGTTAGCCAGGGCCTTGTTTCTCCACAGCTTCTTGAAGAGTTAGATGCATTAACCAAAATGATGCATGTTGCCCGGGATCTTGGGAGTATGGCTGAACATTTAGGCGCGGCAGGTATTTCCCGGGTTACAGTTCCTGAGCGCTTGGCGGAACCTCTTTTGGCAGTACAGCGGGCATTGCAAGCAAATAATCCAGAGGGTTTAGCCCGCTCTGCCGTTGGTGTCGGAGATCCAGCATGTCCGCCTATGAATCCGTCGGAGATAAGCCTTATGCGAAGGCTTGTGCAACAGGTCGGGGGATCAGCTGGGGGGGGTGCAGATCCACCCCAACTTGGTTATGACTTTTCACTTTATAGGGGTATTAGCTTTACATCGGGTCAAGAAAAACAGCTTTGTGCTTTATTTGCACGCTGGCCCTGGCGTGTTGATGTTGATGTAAATGGGTCCGAATTTTCTTTTTCCAGAGTCGTTCCTGGCCGAATCGATGCGCGTAAGAGCGTTGTTGAGCCTGTGACAGTCTCATTACTCCCCAAAACCCTGCCCCGCATTTCTAAAAAAACTGGCAAATTGAAAATTCCAGAACAAAGTCCAGTTATTACTGAAGTCAAGCGGCTTAGTAGCCAATTTGACATTGTTGTGGGTCTGATTCGCAGCAGTGCATCTCGTACAGAGGATGCTTCTCCTAACCCCCAAGGGCGATCTCTTAAAGATCTTGCAGAAGCCTTGCATGGAGTCGGAAGAAGTGTCCACTTAACTTCGATGCTGGATGTCTATCAACCACGAACAATGGAGGCCTTTGTTGAGGCCCTTCGGAAGACGATGCAACAGGCATTATTTGTATTTTTTGAGGGTGTATTGGAGCCTCTCCCCATCCAAGATATGCAACCCACACAGCCAGACTCCCCATCCTCATTTTATCCTCTTTTTTCTCTTATTACTGGGAGGGCTCTTTTAGTGCATTTCGGCATGAATGGCGAATTCCCTTTTCCGGAGTTTTTACCGGTAGGAAGCTGTATGCCCACTCAGCAAGAATTATTAGTTAGGTTTGTTCGTTGGGTTTCTGGTGCGTTTGATTCTGCTATTGGAACGGGATGCCCAGAGGTCGGGTTTCGAGCAGAATTACGAACCACATTGCTCGACTTGGTCCTTCCCAATGGCGATCACTATAAGGCCTGCTTGGCGTTGCCAGGGCAAACAAGGGTGGCGTTGGTTTTGAAATTATTTGAAGGGGTAGAAACGTTTGGTTGGCAAAGAATAGAAGGTGGGTCACTCGATATTACGATAGAGAGGGCACTTACCCCTTTAATCCTACAATTACCGGATTGTGATCCTGCATTGCAGCAAAGATATTGGCGAGTGATGGCTGAACTAGCCCGGAAAAAACACGATTATGGTGCTGCAATAACCTGCATGACTTCCCAACAAAATGCGATGATTGCGAATCTGGAAGCGCAAGAGGTGGCGTCTCCCGAATTGGCTTTGTATCTTTGTCAGGCGTTCTTCGGCACTGTTTCAAACCAATGCGGTGTTTATCTTGCGTTCTTACAGTCGGTCATATTAGATAAAGGCTTTAAGGAGTTTCATCGAAAGACGAATCTTGTAACAGGTCTAGCGCAGGCCTTAATGGAGATAGTCCATTCCGTTGAAACACAGATGACTGCTCCTGTCTTGAAAAATGATGGGATAGTAGAACCTCTGGAAATGTCCCAGCACTTGAGCGGTTTAGGGAAAGCGCTTCATCAGGTGTTGTCCTTATTACCTCAGCCACGTACCCCAGGTCATCAGGAGCTTGTGACCGCAGTGCGTTGCTTTGTCGATGTCATGGGAGACTGTTGCGACCGCCACAAAATTGCATGGGAGGGCCTTTCGGATGTGAGGGCGTTATTGGAAACGTTAGTAAAGGAGCCGGTTCCTGCGGAAGCGGCAGCTTCAGCTCTACGTCCACTTACAGACGAAGAGTTGGGGTCGCTTTTCCCCATTAAAGAGCGTCGTGCGAGGCCGGATAGGCCCCCCGGTTTGCCTGTTCCAGTAGAGTCTGCTGCTGCTGCTGCTGCTGAAGCGGGATCTCCTACTCCTCCTTCTTCCCCAGTGGAAGCGCCTAATCCCTCAGAATATGTGACAATGCCTGATGGCAGGGCGGCTTTTGTGGTTGGCCCCTCGGCATTAGATCTAAAGATTAAAGAGGTATTTCCTGAAGAGGACAATCCAGTAAGACGAGCCTATGCGTTGATGCAAGCGAAAAACTATAAACAGGCGTTAGAGGCTGTCGATAAAGCAAGAGGTCAAGCCGTAGAGCCTCGTTATGTTGTGTTCCATAATATGGTGTGTCATTGGATCTCGGCAGACTGTCATTTTTATCTGATCAACACGATACTGACTGACCGTTTCCTACAACGGCCAAACTTTCAAGGTTTAGTTGAGATTTGGGATCATTTTAACAAGCACTGCTGTGCAATCGAGGCTTTGGGAAATCAAATGTCCTGTTTTGAACCCAATCTAATGCAGGCTATTGGTATATGCGTTGAGCATTATAAGGGTTCAACAAAAATAGGTACTGTTTTGAGTCATTTAAACGAATGGAAAGAACGGATTCTTGTTGAGAGCCTAAGAATTGAAAAGGCTACATTGGTTTTGAGAGAGCAACGATCCAATATAAAAACACCTTATCGTGAGCTATCCGGGGATGTTTTGTACAAGATTGAAGCGGCTCGCGTGAGACGCGCGATGGTCACCCTTGTGGCTCAATCTGATGTTTCTCAAACTACGCAGATCCTCCATGATGGTTACGACCTAATTCTTGCCCATAATATTCCTAGGGATGTTTAAACAACTCTCCGTTTCTTCAGAATTGGGATTGCCTGATATTATTGAGGGTGTGGTCGTCCACATCCTTAAGGAGCTTTATTGTGTATGTCCAGATGCCCAGCCAGAGGTTTGTCTCTTTGGTAGCAGGGTTGCTGACGGTAGTGGTAGCAGGGTTGCTGACGGTAGTGGTAGCGATTGGGATCTGATCGTTGGGAAGGTTCCCATCGCTAATCTTATATTTGTGGAACAGCTTACAACGTATATTCCCCGGATAGGCCTTCATTGGGTGTTCCCTACTTTGAAGTTAGATGTCACTTTTTCCAAACAAGATATAAATAAACTTAAGCCTCTGATATTTTCCGAGTTTCGCAACGCTCTAGTGTCACGCATCACGGTGTCTTCACCACCGGACTCATACGAAACATTGTGCTCAGAATTTGAAAAAATGGGTAATGGAGAGGTTGCGACATCGGGGCGTCATACACAACTCTCTATAGAGTCTTGTATCCCAGGATTAAGGCCTGTAGATATAGGGGCCATAGGGCGTTTTTTTGATTGCATTGGAGGTTCCTTTCATCCTGCCCCTGATACGACAATACTTGCTTCTTTTCGATGGATCGAGGCTTTTGCACTCAGAGGCTTCTTTCCATTAACGGCTGGGATGCGAGCTCAAATTGCGTGCGAGGTATTGCAAGATTTAACCCAATTACCCCCAGAGCTTTTTGCGCAAAAAATGGCTGCTATTTCCAATAGAAGAGGGATTTTGACGCGGGGGGATGGGGCGTCTCGAAAGTATGTCTTGTTTATGCTTGATATGGCATTTCTTGGCTCCGATCAAGACACTTGCAAAGTCACGTGTTATGCAGGCTTGGATGCCTTGTTATTGGCCTTTGGCATTCCTGAACCTGAACATGAAGGTCTGATACAAAAGGCTGGATTGGAGTATCGAAAGGTTGATTTCCACAAGCGAAATTTAATACTCCTGGGCTTGCTTTTAAATCATGCTGGGGGGCTCTCTTCTGAGGCATTGCGCTATCTTGTGGGTGAATTTATACGCGATTCTCCTAATTTTCTAGGGTTTAGCGAAGGCGTTCCCGAGGCATATCAGGGTGCTGAGACCATTCTAGGATGTCTGGTTGTTTTGGCGTATCTAGGAAAAGTTGCCCCTGTTTGCGCTTTGATTACCCAGACACAGCAGTGTTTTCAATTAGCAGACCCCGGTGCTCAAATTCTTCTCAAAATTTTTCCTCCCGATTGTGATGTGACCCCTTTAGTCGCGTTTTTGACGCATCCATTGGGAGAGGTGGTTGAGCGACTCAGTATGCGGGATAGGCTAGAAAAAATGGAGGCAGATGGGGTCTCAGACTATTCAGAGGTAGTTGATGAGTTACTTAAAAATGCGGTTGTAGACGATGAGTTGCTTAAAAATCAGGCTGTAAAGGATTTGAAGTCGGTTAGAGACTCTGTGAGTTTTACAAGAATTAAAGATACTAAGGTTTTGGCAAAATTTATAGAATTTCTTGACTCACTTGAACCAGCCCGAAGGAGGCTGCCCTCTAGTGACTCTGATTCGGATGAGGAGCAGACTGACAAGTCCGTAAGGAGAGTTCGAATTTCCGGTGATGACCCACGTATCGTTGAGATCCCTGGTCGTTTCCAACTCCAGCGCCCTGACGATGTTGAGACCCGCCCCCCTACTGCGGATGGCCCGTCGCCGCGACCGATCACGAGGATTCTGAGGCGTGATGAGCCGAATACCCCCTCTCTCCCCCATACAATTGTACGTAAATGATCACCTGGGGATTACATGCATAAGAGGCTAGGCGGGCAGTCCGCAACGCAGGTTGGCGGGGACTGCGACTTTTAAGGAGTATATCCAAATTTAGATATAGTGGTATAATTCTGAACCAGTGTGCTCTTTATTGGAAATAATCTGCTTAATGAAACGTGCGAAGTTCGCACTTCCTTAGCTGGATAGTTCAAGCGGATTATTTCGAGTGAAGAATTTTTTGTTGCAAATGTCCTGAATACGTCCAATCTTGTTTTGCAAAATTTTGTACCATCTCAAATTCCCTCTTTCAAACACCTGAAAAATAGCATGCGCCACATAGTCGGCAATTTGAAGTCCACCGTGGCTATAGTGTGGATTGTGGAGGTATTTTAATGTGAACTGTGTGTTTTCATTGAGGTGAGGTCGTTGTTGAATATATTCCAAGCGAATTCTTTCGACCTCTAATTCCAATTCTTGCCGAAGCTTCAATTTGCTATCTTTTCGAGAAAAAATGATCTCGGTAGAATCTGCCTGATGGCAAATGGTTTTCAGAAGTTGTCCGGCCATAACCCCATACATTTTCCCAGGGTTTTGTTGCAGTGGAGGGTAGCATTTGAGTTTTTCAGTGACCACTACATCAAGCTTAATGTCCAAAGTAGCAATAAATTGGTAAAACCGTTCTTTAACCTCATCATAATCATGATGAGCATGGAAGGCATCCAGCGTATACGCTGTAGAAAACCTTTGAGTTAAAACGGGATCTTTCAAAAGAGAGAGTTTGAAGTCAGTGATTTGTCTCTGTAGCTCAAGTTGATCTAAAGAACGAACAGCGGCAAGAACTAAATAGCGGGACGCTATTCCCTTTGAAACCAGATTAATCCCTTTGGATGAAAAAACTTCAGGTTTTCCCGATTCGTCAATAAAAATGTAGGTCTTGAGGGTAGGTTCCATTGAGACATTAAAGCACATCTATTTCTCTTGAAGAACCCCGATTTTACCTGGGGATTACATGTATAAGCGCCTAGGCGGGCAGTCCGCAACGCAGGTTGGCGGGGACTGCGACGTCCATCAATTTAGGATGGGGGAGCTTGAGGTTGTTCATCATTTCGATGTAGGCGGATTTATGGGCGACCTGGAGTCTGGGGTTGTGTTGTCTTTCTTCTCCGATGGTCGACACGGTCCATCCTTTGTAATCATGGGCGGGGTACACCAACGTATCGTCCGGGAGCTTGAGTAGACGATTGAAAATGCTGTCATATTGCTGGTCTGCACTGCCGTTTTGA
>JAHFCZ010000058.1 GCA_023249285.1 bacterium
CTTGAGCCAAAGAAAACCATTTCCGTAAAAACCATAGGCCATAATGGGAATAAGTGGGGTCGCAAGCATCACGATAGCCCTGCGCAAGCGGCTGGGTTGGGGGTTTTCGGTAAAATAGGTGATGAGTGGGTTGAAGGTCATTGGTGAAGCTTGCTTTCTAGGGCTTGGCTTTTTTCTCGCAAAGAATCCAGTAAAGCGGGGGTAATAATGTGAGGCGTGAGTAAGACCATTATATCCCTTTTTTCAGAACGGATCTCTTCTTTTTGGAACAGCAATCCCAGTAGCGGGATACTGGACAAAATGGGGACACCAGTGATCACTTTGAGATCACTTTTTTTGGTTAACCCCCCGATAACGATGGTTTGTCCATCTTTGACTAAGACATAGTTTTTGGTTTCGGTGGTATTTTCCTCAGGGAGTTCGTTGATTATTTTCCCGTCGCTCACCGAAGGGGAGATTTCCATTTGAATATAGCCATCCCGGCTAATATGGGGGGTAAAGAATAATTTAACACCCACGGACATAAATTTAACTTCCTGAATGGTACCAGTGGTCGTTGTGATACTGGTACGATAGCCCAGTTTTGTCCCGATCAACACACTGGCTGCACGGTGGTTTAAGGCTGTAATCCAGGGCGAAGACAACAGATCAAATCCGACTGTTTTATCCAGCGCCTGTAAGAAGACTGTGACATTTTGCGCCGTCACTTGAGAGTAAAGTCCCAAGGCGGTACTCAAGGCTTGGGTTGTCGTGGTATACCCTGCGACATTGCTGGGATTGTCAGGGGAGGTGTAGCCCACATTAACCGCTTTAATCGCGGGGGTGTCACTGTCCCCAAGCCCAGATTTAAGCTCAATAATTTTGGCCTCAACCAGGACCTGGAGAGCTGGTTGGTCCAATTGAGAAATCATATGATCTAGTTTGGCAAGTTTGTCTGCCGAGGCTTGAATCGTCAGGCTATTGAGCCCGATACTCATACATAGTTTCTCATTATCAGCCGCGACCAATAAATTGGCGATACTATCGTGGATATCCTTCACATCCGTGTACTGCAAGACATAGGTGCGAAGTCCCATCCCCCTCACCTTGGGGGCCTCCGATGTGGGGGCGTTTGTCCTTGGGGTCTCTTTCGAGAGAGGGGCCGACTCGCGATTAAAGGTAAACGGATCCCGCCCAACCCCCTCGCCAAAGACCGAGGTGAAAAGACTCACAAAAACCAACAAAATAAGTGCAGATAATGGGCGCATAGCATTACTCCTTTCGGATATAAATAATCCAGACAAAACTGGTTTCAACTTGATCGGGGGAGGATTCCAGCCGCGAGACCTGAATCAGATCGATGGTGGTGAGTTTGCCCAAATGGGCGGCCCAATCGAGCACCGATAAAAGCCCAGAATAACGACCTTGTAGGGTCAGTTGGAGCTCCATTTTTTGAATCCCGGATTGAGAAAGTGCATCGGTAGCCGATTGCCCAAACGCTGCCTTTAACCCCTCCCGTTTGTCAGCGGGGATCATCTTGGAAATGCGATCCTGCCAATCTTGGAGTTGGGAGCCAGAATCAATATCGCTACGATTTTGGTCAATGAGTTTGAGGAGTTTTTCTTTGGTGGAAATAGAGATGCTTTTGAGGTAAATCTCGATCGATTGGGAGCGGCTTTGGTCGTTAGCCTTATTTTTAGGTTTAAGCTCAACAATGACATTCCCAAATCGGGTCAGTTCGCTCGGCAGTGATTTAATAAAAAGGTCGGCCTCTGAAGCACTGAAAAAATGGGTATCCAAATCGGCAAGGATTCCGTCGAATTCATGGCTTGCTTGGTCCATCTCATGCATGGCTTTGAGGCGGATATGCCGGGCATTGAGCAGGTTTTGTTCGGACTTCCATTCACTCAGGGTGGACTTAAAGGAATGGATATACGGAGAGAGAATCCCAAAATAGATAGCGACAAACAAGAGTCCGCTTAGACCAGCAATCACGGCCACCCGTTGTCGATGAGAAAGTGTGAAAAAGAACTGTAGCACCGTGTTAATGAAGGCGTTCATGAGGGGCCTCCGGTATGAGTGTCGTATGGACTTTGAAGGTCACCGTATTGGCAGCAGGAGATTGGATCATTTCGTCGAGGTGTACAGGTTTTACATACGGCAACGTGTTGATCATTTTGATAAATTGGAAGACCTCATTTGCAGATCGGGCCTCTCCTTGGATCAAGAGATCTAGTTTAGGCGTGAGTTCAATATGAAGAAGTCGGGAGTCCGGGGTTAACAAGGTAGGCAAATCTTGAAAGAGCGTGGCCCACAATTCGAGAGGGGTGGTTTCGATCATTTTTTTGCGACCCTTGATCAAAAGCTTAGTCCGCTGCAAGCTGGCATCTTTTTTTTGAAAGGCGCTAAATTGGGTTTTTGAGGAATGAAGCTCCGTTTGAACTGTGGTGATTTCCCGACGAATGAAATAATTGATGGTAAATAATGAAAAAAAAGTAATCAGAACAAAGGAGGCCAAAATCCAAATGTACACGACCCCATAGAGGGCCATTTTTTGGGTTAGCTTTTGATCAAAATGCAAGGGGGTAAGGTTCAGCGCATGGGGCTCTTTCCGTGCCGCTCCCGCACAACGATGCGCCCCCTCAGGCAGTGTCCCCTCTGGCAAAAACGGACAGGAAATACCTTCTGCGGGCAGATTGAATTTCGAGGCGAGGAGAGATTTCATCACGTTTTCTATCGCAGGGGGCATATCTAACAGGAAGGTTTGGATGGGTTTTTTGAGAGTCGCCAGGCTGTGTGCAATATCGGTAATGCGGGGTGCCAAGGTTTCTTCGGTCGGCGGGGTCACCTGTGGGGTGTGACTGATATGGGCGTAGATAATCTCGCCTTGCTCCAGAACATGGGTGATCCATTGGTTGTCATAGACACTGATCAAAAGACAGCGGGAGGTGAGGGCTGGATGTCCTTGCAGCGCCCGAACACAGGCAATGGAGGGGAGGGTGAACGCGATAGGGGTAAGGGCGGCTTCACGAAGCAAAAGTGCATAAGGATCATAGCTTTCTTGACGAATCGCACAGACCACAACATGGCAAAGTCCCTGCTCTTTGAGCACCGTATCGGGGAGTTTGTACCAGCCAAAGACATAATGGCCATCAGCCAGAAGAACATATTGCACCAGTTTTTCTTGGATCCATTTTTGCAATTTGACCGGAGAAGCGATCGGCAAGGCCATAATACGGATCAAGAGGTCGGGCACCGTGAGTATAACCGCTACTTTTTTGCTGGGAAGTTTGTGCTCGGCCCACAGGGATTTGAGGAATTTCCCCAGCACAACCGGAGCGATAATATGGCCATTTTTAACGGTATCCGGTGGCGTCGCTATTTCTAAGTGGGCCGAGAGTTTGTCTCCGGTAGGCGTATGGGAGAGTGCGACAATACGGATAATCGTATCCCCAATCTCTAGTGCCACACTAGATTTTACCATTCTTTCCATGTGTCAATCCTCACGGTGTAGGGGGTGGCTTGGGGCGCGCCAGTAATCAGCACTTTCGCCAAGATGCGTCGTGTGTAACTGCCATGAACCGTGGCGGTGACATTGAGGGTGGCCACAGGGTATGCATTGGCAACGGTTACGGTATACACATTCCCAGAGCCTGCTGGAAAAGGTTGGTTTGAAAAACCGGTATTCCACTGGCTATTTTGCTGGAGCTGGGCAATAGAACTCTGTAGACCGGCCTCCGCAACGTAAAGGGCCTCTTCAGACCAGGCATGATAGCGCGCAATCTGAAGCGTAGATACCACAATCATCAAAAAGCCACCCAAGAGGACAGACCCCAAGGCAATGGCAAATATCGAAATAAGAAGAATAAAGCCAGACTCTTTGGACATGATCACTCCTTGAAAAACGGGGGCGGGGCGTAAAAATAGCCAGCTTTATAAGCGATAGTGGCTGAATGGGCAATCGAAAGGTTCCCCCCTGAGAGGATCATTCCAGTCATGGCGGTAGTGTTATTTGAAAAGGTGACATCTCCTTTGGCAAAAACAACCCCATCAATAACGAAGTCTTTCCCCAAACAGGTAATGCTTTTTTCGCTCAGTAAGGCGGCCCCATTGGTTTGGGTGAGGGTCATGGTTCGGGTGGTGTTAGCAAAGGAGAGATCATCCTTGGCGATGAGAGCGCCAACAGACGTAAACGTACGCCCTGAGATGACCAAGGTGCCGCCACTGGCCATGGCAATCCCACGACCAGGAGAGGTGTGAAAGGTCGCACTTCTCCCATTGCAAGAGATGCTTTGTTTGGCATAAATCGTCCCATAGCATTCAAAATGACCATCTTGAAAATCCACAATCGTAAAATTTTTGCCGGCGACGATGGCCGGATTCCCCCCTGATGGGGTGAAGGTCACATTGTTTCCATCAATCGAAATATCGCCTTCCGCAACAAGAGTGCCATTGAAGACCACATTTTTTTCAACCGTAGCCGAAAATCCACCGGAGATATAATAAAATCCGGTATAGGTTTGTCCCTGTACAAAAGTGGTATTGGCATTGAGGATGATAGTGGCGCTGGGTTTAAGCTGGAGGCAGGGGTCGTAGGCCGCGGTATAGGTACTCAGGTTCAGAGTGGGCACGGCAATCGAGATCCCATCATCACTATCGGTGGCGAGGCCCTGGAGGGTAGCGCCTTTCAGATCTACTTGGTGATTGGCGTGGACATTGCCACTAATGGTCACCACATTGGCCAAGGTAATGTCTGTTTTTGCAAAACAGGTTTTATAAAATGAGCCCAAGAATTTTTTCCTAAAATAGACCGTGGCTTGAACCGTTTGAGGCGATAAAAAGCCTTGGTCATCGACGACATCCATTGCGATATCCACAGATCGTACCAACGCATCCACTTGGGTTGCGCTCAGATCCGTTGTTTTAGCCGTAAATACCAGCCGAGAAATAGGGCCTGCCAGCTCAGACAAACTCCCATTTTTGACATAGCCCAGCATAGATTTATTACTGGCGTTGGTGTAGCGTTTGAATTCAATCCGGTTGAAATTTTTATCGATAAAAATGAGGCTCCCATTGAGGTTTCCAGACCCAGTCACGCTCACAATTTGGTTGGCTTGCCGGAGCTCTTGCACCATTTTGGCCAAGCCCATACGGCCATTTTGCATCATATCGTCCTGACGATTGGCCACCGTCCAGGCTTTATTCATGGTGATAAAATAAGGGACAATAGCCGACATCAAGATCCCAATGACCCCAATCACCAAAAGGGATTCGATCAAGGTAATGCCTAAGGACTGACGATGCACAAAAGAGTTCATTGGACGATCACCGTATTGAGTGCGATGGGCGCATCAACCAATGTGGCTTGCCACACTGTGACGTTGAGTGTTTTGAGGCTCCCCACGGTGGTGTCAGAAATCTGGGATTTATAATCCCCAAAAGGGGCCCCGAACGCCTGGGTTGCTTGTGCGTAATTATGGTTAAACCCATAGCTGGGATGCGTGCTTCGAATCTGGTTGAGAATGGTTTCCAATTGCTGAGAAGCCAGGAAGGTGCCTTGGGTTCGAGAGTGGGCATAATGAGACGATTTCATCATGCCGGGGACGACTTTAAACATGAGGATCAGCATCGGGATCGCCACCACCAAAGCAGCCAATAACTCGACCAGCGTAAATCCGGCTTGAGCGTGTCGCGCTAGAGCTGAGTCATCGCACTTCTTCCTGTCGCTAAAACAACCGTCACTTTCCATGAATAGCCCCCCTTGGCCAAGGTTAAGGTGGTGCCGCTGCCCGGATCGGCATCACCTGTCGGTAGAAACGTAAAAACCGTATCTCCTGTCACGGTTATTCCCGGCGCAAACGAGCGGGTTGGTAACACGAGATTCTCAGCTCCCAGGCTCCCTTTGTAAATTGCATACGTATGGGTCGTGCTATCCACTTGAATCAAGTAGTTTAGATGCTCCGAAATGGCCATAAACCTTACCAGATTCAGGTCGGATACAAACCGGTGTGCTTGCGTTTTGACGGTATACTTGGACAGTACACCCTGGTCAAATCGTGGTAGCACGACCATCATCAATATGCCGATCAAGGCTACACCTAAGATGACCTCGATCAGCGTAAATCCACGATCTTGCGAGGGTCTCATCCTAGTGGGAATGAGGATCTACCCGAAAATCTCCGTCAGCATCGGCATAGGCGGTTCCAAACGGACAAACCGGCGCTCCTCCTGGGAAATAGGCAGCATCTGCCGTAAGCGCAGCCAATGTTCCATAGGCACCCGTACTCACATTCTTGGTTTCCCACTGTGCATTAATATTCGCGATGTTAGAGTCATCGCTGCGAATCTTGGCATCATTCGTGGTTTGGATAAACCGTGGGAGGGCCACTGCAGCCAAAATCCCAATAATCGCAACCACGATCATAATTTCAATCAAGGTAAACCCTTTATCGTGTTTCATGATCATTTCCCCCTTCTTAAACACATGCGTTACACCTAAAATAAATGAACAAATGCCTCCCCCCTTTCTTTGTTTCACTTTCTCATCATTACAGGAGTTCCCCCATTAGCGCATGTTGAAACATTTTGGGCTAAACGTGGATGTCCCTGTGGGGCTCGAGAGATGATTTAGGGTTTAAAACAGCTTAATATGTGGTACTATGAGGCTAGAGGTCGATCACTGCGTAGCGGGGGTTGACCTTATTTATTTTTGGGCAGGACAACTAATCCATACCCATTAACCTCTCCCGCATGACTTCTCCTCATTTTGTTTTTTAGCATATCGAAGTCTATTCGAGATTTTCTGCCTAGTACGTGTCTTGCAACAGGCGTTACAATCGCGTCTGCAATCTCTAGGCCAGCCAGCCGATCTTCTTTGGTTTTGATACTGAGATGATCAATTTTTTTATTGATATCAATTGCTTGCATATATCGTGTGCCAGATACTTTTAAATTTAGCCAAGCAAGATCTAACTGCCTATCCAGGGTGGTATCCCGTGCTTCTGCAATAATTTGCCCTTTTGAGGTATTGTCTTCGATCATAAAACAAAACCGCTCAACAAGTACATTTAGAGATAAATGGTAGGGATCGAGTGCCTCTAAGCCATACTTTTCCATCAGTTGTTGCTTTTTTATGGCACAAGTGACGATAGTAATATCTAACTCAAAGAGTAGTTGATTAAGTTTTTGGTAAAAATTCTCACAAAATACGCGGTCTTTCATCCGTTCAAACCCGTTTTTTTGGCGCGTAAAATCAGCCGTATGGAGGATAATAGTCGCGGTTCCAAATAAATCTTTTTTGAAGGCGTCCCACTTTTCAGTCATTTCTCCAAGTGCATAGTCGCGGTTTGCTATGACACCACCGAGAACAAAAATGGGATGTTGGGGATCAATGAGGGTTAGATTGTGATCGCCAGACTCGTCTAAAAATAAGATTTTGGACATCCCTACTCCTAATTAACCCCATCAAGGCGATAACCGTGCATATTAGAAGTCCGTCTTATAAATTGCAAGGAGCTATAGGGGCAGTGGGGATGGTCGACCACCCAATTTGTAAATAGTCATTGCTTTAACCGTGTTGGTTCTAATTTTGCCATGGTTTTCAGTGATAATCATGCCGCTTTTTTTGTCTTTAAATTTATCGACAATTTTGGTCCCGTCTTTGAGAATAATCAGGATGCGCTTACCTTTGTAGGTTGAAGTATGGAGGGTCATAGTGTGAGTATACGGCGTACCTGTGGGACTGGTCGAGAGAGGATGGGCTACTTCCCAACATGAGTCATCAGATCAAACATGGGTAAATAAATCGACAAGGCGATAAATCCGATCAAGATAGAGAGGCCCAGCGTAAGGGTCGGCTCGATGACGATGACGAGCTTTTTTGCAAATTCGTCGATGTCTTGCTCAAGGGTGTCGGCACATTTCTCCAAAAGCTCGCCGAGGGTCCCGCTTTCTTCACCAATCCCGACCATTTGCAAGATAATAGGCGAAAAAATACCGCTTTTTTCGAAAGCCTCCGTGATAGACCCCCCACTTTCGATGGCGGTTTTCATATGATGGATCACTCGGGAAATTTCAGGGTCTTTGACGATGGTATCCACGACCTCTAAGGCCTCAGAAAGAGGGACGTGACACACAAGCATCCCCGAAAAAATACGGACAAATTTAGCGATGGCAACCTTCTTGGTGAGTTTACCCAAGAGCGGCGCGCGGGTGTTAAATTTGTAAATAAGCTCTCGTTTAAACGCCCCCCCTCTGAATTTTTTTAATCCCCAATAAACGCCTCCGATTATCCCAATCGAGATGTGCCAAAAATGGCGAACAAACCCGCTGGTAGCCAGTAAAATCCGGGTAGGCAAGGGCAAGTGGACCCCCAATTGAGAGTACACTTTTGCAAAAATAGGCACAATAAAAATAATCATTAAACTGACCACAATAATCGCGACAGACCCAATTACCAGGGGGTACATAAAAGCCCCCTTAATTTTCCCCCGAAGGGCATAGTCCCGCTCCAAATTGCTGCCAATCCGAGACAGGACCACCGACAATCCGATCCCTTGTTCCCCGGCGTAGATCATGCTGATAAAAAAATTAGAAAACACCTCTGGAAATTGAGAGATTGCGGCTGAAAAGCTAGTCCCCGATTCTACCGTTTGTCGGACACGGACCAGAACGGGTCTAAAAGCCGGATCATCGACCTGTTTTTCAAGCGCAGCTAAGGACTTGGTCAACGGGATGCCAGCACTGATCATTCCCGAGAGCTGCTGGGTAAAATGCACCATGGTCCGGTGCGAAATAGCCATTAGTAAAAGACCACCCGTTTGACTTCTTCCTCGGTACAAAGCTGTTGTCTGATTTTTTCATTGGCACAATCCTGAAACGTGGGGTTCCCATTCTCGATCATTTTTTCCCGCAATAGACTGCTGGCCCCACGCTCCAAAATGACGGGTCTGAGGGTATCTGTGACTTCCATAATTTCATAAAGGACCGTACGACCTTTCATGCCCGTATTGAAACAGGTACTACACCCGCTTCCCTTGCATTCTTTGCAAATGGTTCTGGCCAGCCGTTGGGCAATCACCCCGTTGACCGTAGAGCTTAATAAAAAAGGCTCAATGCCCATATCCATCAATCGGGCGAGGGCGCTGGGGGCGTCATTGGTATGAAGGGTACTCAAGACCAAGTGTCCGGTAAGGGCGGCTTGGATTGCAATTTCGGCTGTTTCGCGATCCCGGACCTCTCCCACCATGATCACGTTAGGGTCTTGCCTCAAAAAAGACCGTAATCCTTGGGCAAAGGAGACACCAGCTTGCGTATTGACCTGGGTTTGATTAATGCCGGAGAGCCGATATTCCACCGGATCTTCGATGGTCACAATATTCAATTTATCCCGGTCCAAAAGGTTCAAAATAGAGTACAACGTGGTGGTTTTGCCACTTCCGGTAGGGCCCGTCACAAAGACAATGCCATAAGGCCTAAGCACCAAGGATTCAATGCGATTTTGATCGGCTTGGGTAAATCCCAGATCTGGCAATCCCAACCCCATTCGACTTTTGTCCAGAATCCGCAAGACCATTTTTTCGCCCTTAACCGTTGGGATACAAGAGAGCCGCAAATCATAAGATTGAGAATCCAGCACAAAAGAAAGGTGTCCATCTTGAGCCTTTCTTTTTTCGGTAATATCCATGTCAGAGAGAATTTTAGCCCGAGAAATCAACGCAGACTCCGCTTGTTTGGGAATACTCATT
>JAHFCZ010000059.1 GCA_023249285.1 bacterium
GTGTCCCATCAGATTTTATTAAAGTGGTATGGGATAATGTTCCCAACGCCTTCAAATCCGCGTCCGTGGCCCCGGTGGTAAACACCCCTAAGGCCATGCCCAACATTTTCCTGACCCCCTCCTGCAAGAATTGATACTGCTCTAATTTCGCTTGTAATTTTAATTTGTCTTCGGGAGTCGCTGTTTTCAAGTCCCGCTCATATCGCGCCACTGAAGCATCAATAGCCTCTAAGGTCTTTTTCAACCCTTGACCCGCTTGGATCTTCGTTTTCCCAACGCTGTTATCCACGTCCGCTTGTCGACCATTGATCACATAGTTCAAATAGATCAACAAATGGGTCCCAGTTTCGCGATCCTGCCCTTGTGCCCCCCGGGTCAGAAGATGGTTGGTCGCTTGCTTACCCGCTTGGTCCGCAATCGCATCCCCAATTTTGGTTGCACTTTTATGCGATGTTTCTTGAGACGCAGCGAGGAACAGCTGCCCCAGCATATCCCCAGCCATCTGATGGAAATGCCAGCCCCCACCCGTCCCAAAGACCTGGCTTTGCATGTGCGCTTTGGCCGCTTCCAACTCCGCAATGCGACTGGAAGCCTCCTGCTGCTCCAGCCGAGAGGCAGTTGCCGGAAGATTTTGAAGCGACTTGATCTGAGCATCCGCCTGCGCGATCTCCGCTTTTCTAGGGTTTGGCCTCAAGGCACTCACAATACTCCCCCAACCATGATCCGCAAGGTCACCCATCCGTGCCGCTTGGAGCTCTAATCGAGAAAACGCCTCCGGACGATTTTTGTCATAAAGCCGGCCATCACGACTGTATCGATTACGCTCTTCTGCACGCAGCTGCTTCTCCCCTCTGGCAATCGCTTTTTGCATACCGGGGACCTCTTCACGAGGTAGCTTACCTGAAGCCAGGGTTTCTTTCATCCGCTGAACATCCACAGCCAACTGTGCTGACACTAGCCCAGAAAAAGCCTTCAGCGCCTTAGAGGCCGTTTGCGCCTTTGCCTGTGCAGCCTGGAGTACGAGTCCAGTCGTAGTGGGATCATGCTTCAACCGTTTCACTTCGTCAGCACTCTCTGATTGAGCCGCAACCAACCCTGCATGATGGGCCACCTTCTCTGTGGCACTCATCCCCTCAATCTCAACCGCATGCGACGCCGCAACCTGAGCCGCTTGGAGAGCCGCTTGTTGGGCTTTTTCTTTTTCCCCAGGATTCGGATGCAAGCGATTGAAGGCATCCAACGCATTATTAGCCACATCAAGCTTCTCTTTGGCCGCATCCACCGTCCCCTGGGACCCTTTAGCCCACCTTAATAATTCCTCGCGTCCATCCTTGGTTAAACTCACTGTCATCCGCATAGTCAATCCCAGAACCCCCAAGCTCGCCCACAGCTGAGACCCTTGTCCTTTAATGGTGTCTATAATCGACTTACCAGAAAATCCAACATAGTCCGTATTTTCGAGCTTCGTGATTTGGTCGATTTTCGCTTTAATTCGCGTTTGAACATCCACCGAACCATCCGCCCCCGTGGCATCTTTTGCCGCCGCTAATGCCTGCTTTAAAGCAACACGTTGGGTCTTAAACTCTGCATCACCCCCCTTGAAGGTCCCCGCAGTTAACTCCAAATTTAGACTATCCAGCGCGGCTTGAGCATCCCCTTCTGCCCGCAGTTTTTGCAACATTTCACCGGCACTGGCCAGATCTGCTTTCTTTTTCTCAGACGTATTCCCCTGGAGCGTATGCAGCAAATACTGCCCGCTCAGGATATTGGCTGCCGGTTTTCCCACCGTGGAATACGCCCATTTTCCGGACTCTTTCACCGTATCCTTCAACATATCCACAATAGCGAACGCAACGCTGAAAGGCATCCGGAGAAGCTTGTATAAACTCCCAATGTAATAAGGGGCAGCCTGGACCGCTTTATCCAATAGCGCGAGCCCAGAGCCCACTTTAGAGAGGCCCTTAGAGAGCCCCTTACCCAGATAGGCCCCCAATTTCCCCAATTTCTTGAGCCCGCTCCAAATCCCACCGCCCAGTTTCCCCGCAACCCCACCCGTCAATTTGTTAACACCCCAGGCAGTACCGGTTATCCCAGCCCGAACCCACAAGCCCACGCCAGAAACAGCCAGTCCTGCAACACCCACAGCGGCATTGGCACCCACCTTGGCCGTCGACATCAGCGCCGCAGCCCCAGACTCTATAAGGTGGTAAGGACGGGCCACCAAAAAATTCAACGGCGTGGAGAGGATCCATTTAAGCACGTTCCCGATCTTCATCGCCCCCAGCCCAAACATCATTCCCACACGCGCTGTCCCTAACTTCTGGTTAGAGTATGCATATTTCCCTTGGGCTTTACTTTCAAAATCACCCCATTTTGCATCAAACGATTTCTGAGCCGTCTCGCGAGCGGCACCAAAGGTGCCCGCCAGGTCATGTTGTTTTTGAAACTCTTGATACGCTTCCGCACGGGTCTGCGCAACTGCCGCCCCCATGTTCTCTGGATTCATCCCAATATTCCATTGACCGCTACGTGCCAAGGCCTTATTGGAAGACTTGCCCACTTTAGGCGGAGGCTCGCCTTTTTGCGCCGCATCTACCGCTTTAGACAGATCCTTCATGGACTTATAGCCAAACAGCTTCAGCAAAAAGCCATCAATATTCCCACTCGGCCCAATCGCACCCGCAAGTGACTTACCAATATCCTGGCCTGTTTGCTGATATTTCTTTTGGAAATGATCCGTTAATTCCGAGGTCACAATCGATTTACCCAAAGCACCCAATTGTGTTGCCACATACTTATAGCTTTGACGCATATCCGCAATCACTTGGCGTTGGACATCCATATTCCCCTTATCAACGGACATCAACAAATTATTATTTTGAAGGGCGTTCATATCCCCCACGGAGAACATATTGCCGTCACCACCATCCGTCGGCAACATCATGCCAGGCTGTGCCGCTGTATCCCCACTATCCGCCGCATCCTGGCTAAATCCCGTACTCACACTAACGTTGTCCGTACTGGAGCTACCCCTGGCAATGGCAAGCGCAATATATTGCGCCATAAAGTGACCAAAAATATTCCCTAAAACCTTGGAATTTTTAGCCAACATCCCCCAGGCTTGGGCTTTTTGAAGATCCCGTCTGGCGGCAGGACTCCGCGCGGCTTCGTTACTACTCGACGCATTAGACCCCGCATCCTGCTCGCTCCCCTTTTTAGCATGTTTGCTGATGAAAGCCTCTATTTTTTGGGCCGCTCTTACAATGGCATCCTTTGCGCCTCGACCCCACCTTCTAATGTACCCGGCTACAGCCTTTAAGAAGCGAATAAACCGGGACTTACTCGCAGCCCCACTACCTGCAGCAGCCGATGGTGCAGCAGGCAGCGCCGTAGTAGCCGTCCCCGATTTAGGGCTGGTTTGTGCCGCGGAGTTGGGCGCTTTGGCATCCGCCTTCGCTTGTGCAAGGGACGCCATTTTACTAAAGCCCGCTTGCATCAATTTAGCGGCCGCTTCAGCCACCAACGGGGCCGCCCCCTGTTTCATCATATCCAAAGAACGATTAAACGCTGCCGCCTGATTTTTTGCCGCGTCAAACGAATAATCAAAGGCTTTAGCGGTACGATTTTCGGCATCAGACAAGACTTTTTTAACGTTTAAAAAGGCCTTAGCACCATCCACTCCGGATAGTTGAGAGGCCACATCACTCATCGCTGCAGACCCCGCCATAATCGCATCCATCATGACCTTAATCGCCTGCATTTGCCGTTTCATTTTTTGTTTGGCGTATTCATAAGCCCCCTTGTTCACGACAGCAGTACCCCCCCCAAGAATACGGGGTCCCCCACCGGACACCTGCCCCATATTGCTCATCTTGGCATTTTCGACATAGCTCGTAACGCTCACTGCCGCGTTGTCTTTGTCATCCTTATCTTTCGCAGAATCGGCCGAGCTGAAGAACCCGGTTCCCATTTCAGGCACTTTCTTGACACTCTTCATCCCCAGTCCACCGATAATCAATTTAATGGTAGACGTCACGATGGTCCGCACAAAAGAGGCCATCATCCCCTTTGAAACAACCCGATTCAGTGACTGTAAAACCCGGTTCGCGTCGTCTTTTTTATCCGTCCCTTTTGCGTTCATCCCATAGGCGATGATAAAGGTCGCCGCATACGCAGTCAGCCCGATCCCATCGAGGGTGTACTGTAGTCCAGACATATACCGGGCGTTATAGGCCTCCACTCGGCTTTGATATTCCGTAATAAATTTTTCCAACAACGTGCTTTGATAGCCGTTATACGTATCTGCAACCGACATTAAAAACGTGGTCCCCGCCGAAGACCCTTTAACCCCGGAAATATCCCGGGCCGCATTTTGTTTGGCGGTTTCATAGGTTTGGAGCACCATCATCAACAAGGTGCGAATCGAAACGATTTGGAGGTAACTTTGCTGGATCGAATTGACCGTACCGTAGTCCACCTCTCTAAAGTCATTCCCCATCTTAGCGGCAGCGCCATCATTCGAGGCGCGCATCCCCGTACCAGAGCCATGCATATCGTAGAGAAGCTTGCGTTCTTTCGCATCTGAATACGCCAACAACGCCAGCGGCTTTGCGAGCATGGGATCCCGCGTCGGAATATCCATTTTGGGCGTCCACGCAAACCCACCAGACTCCAACAAGCCATAGTCTCGGCTATACTGAGTGCCATCGAATTCATGCGTCGTCGAACTTTCCATGACGGTCGGGTCATATTTCGAAAACCGATCCATCATCCCCACTTCAGTCAACGGATTCAAAACACTCCCCTCCAAAGACCGTTGATCATAGTCCGCCCGCCTCCCAGCAAAAGGCCCGAACATGTTATTTTGCGCCGATTTAATCGCTTCGAGCACCACCGTAATAGCCCCGACAACGGTAGACCCCACAACGGGCAAAAACCCAGTCAGCCCCCCTAACACTTCAAAAGGCGTGTAAACATTGGCCAAGTCAGCATCACTTAAACTTTTACGTTTTTCAAAGTTTCGATTCCAATCCTCAAGGGCAGTCGCTGTTTCAGAATGGTAAGAGTTAATAATATTTTCTTCGTTTTGCAACAAGGCCTCCCCATAAGCATCCAGTTCAGCATAGAACGTCCCTTTTTTACGTCCCGTAAATTGGGCCACCGTATCCCCCAATACACTTTGCAAAGAATGGACACTGGCCAACCAAAACTGGTAATTAAATTTTGCATCGATCACTTGAGATTCCACAGCAGCTTCCGCAAAGCCATTCATCACAAAATGGCCGTCACCCCGCCCTCTAACAAAGATGGGAACCCCATCCTCATCCACTTGGATCATCCCGGATCTTGCCGTTAAAAACTGGGCTTGAATCGCATCCCCAATCAAGGTTGCGGTCGGTGAATTGGTAAAGAGTTTATCCGTCCACCCGTAGGGAGACAGGTTATCGGCACGGGACTGTAAAAAGCCACCCAAGGTCGCCGCATCATTAAAAATAGAATTCCCAGTATTTTGCATCAACGCAGACTTCGAAAACCCCGGCGTATCAACTTCCAATCCCAGCTCACCCAACCGGAATACCCCTTCTAAGAGCGCATTGAAGGTCGCCGTGGTCCCCGTTTGGATCATGTCAAACACCATCTTGGCAAGCGGAGGCAAAAGACTCAATGGCGCAGAAACCGCAGACGCTAACGCCGTCGCACCGATCAAAATAGCGATGTTCATCACCAACTTAATGGTTTTCGTCATCACGTGAACCGAGGCTTTGTACTCATCAATCCGCGCTTTAACCAGGGTATTCCCCGTCTTCACAAACTGATTAATTTGGGTATGGGTCGCATCGACCACCGATATTTGTTTATTCAATTCTGTGGTAATCGTATCCGACAACGCACTCTGAGAGGAGGTTGCAGAGCTTTTCACCCCAGAAGTTTCTTCCGCCACCTCTTGAAGTCGCTCAATGGCCAGGTTTTGCAACATCATCGACATCCGAATCATATTGCCGTAGCCGGCCAAATACGACCGAAAAACGGTTTCTCGCTCCATATTCACATCCATATACACCCGCCGTTTGGTAGTACCTGTTGCCCCCCAGTTCCTTCCGGGAGCAGTCCCACTGGCCGAAGTAATCAAGTCGGAGCTCAAAAATTCACCCGCCGGGGGGGTAGAATCACTCAGCCCACTGACCCGAGTCACGGCATTGAGTGCCCCATCACCCAAGGTCCCAGATCCCCCCGCCCTCATCTGGTCGTAGACATTCTGAATTTGGATCTTGGTATCCTCAAGGTACGACGTAATGGTCATCTTATTAAATTTGGTTTGAGAGGCTGATCCATAAGAGGCATCCCAAAGTAGCTGTTGGGCATCCTTAACCTGCCATCCCACTTCCTTACCCCCCCGGCTGGTCGTCGCGGTCACAAAGTTAATATCTGAACTCAGCTGTACCCCGTAGTCCGCCATCGCCTGAGTGTTAAACGCAGCCACTTCAAATTGCATTTTACTCGCCGCATATTTGGCATCCGCCCGGATCATATCAAAAGTCCCCGTGGCTTCGTTTGCCAACTCCGAAAACACCCCTTCCCCGACGTTTTGGTTCCCAAATCGATCAATCCTGGTCTGTAAACTCGTAAATTGAATTTGGTTTGAACTGGTCACAAAAGTAGTCACCGCGTCCATCACCTGAGACACCCCACTATTCACCTTTTGGTAGTATTTGTTCAGGGAAGACATCATCTTTTGGTTGTTTTGGGAGATTTCTTTTTTGACCTTATCGATCTCAGATTTATCTTTGTCACTCATCCCAATTTCAACGGCATTAAAGACCGTTTGTTCCCGGTTCGCCATTTGGACGGCATACACCACCAACATGCTATTCAAGCTATCTCGAAAGTCTTGAAAATACTCTTTAAACGCCGTGGAATTCATTTTGACCGTGAAATATTCTTGATCGAAATCCCTAGGTAAAACATTCAATCCCATATCCTCTTTGCGAATCGTAAAAAACCGCAAATCCCCACGGATTTGCGCTTTCAGTTCCTCCGAAGCCCCGGCCGGTGGCTCATCCCCAATCACATAATTTTGTTTGGTGACTTTGTCATAAATCGTGAAACTCGGGTGTGAATCCACACTACTTGCACGCGCATATTGCGGTATTTCCAAGGACTTTGAGGTAATGGCTTTGATATTGCCATCCAAGCGTGTCATCAAGATTTTAAGATTAGCCTCAGACATACTGGAGGCCTGGATGGCCGTTTCAAAATACTTCGGCACTTCCCGATGCCGGACAAAGCGCTGGTCATTCATCTCAAACACTTCGTTTAAGCCGAAGGTTGCAAAGTTCTGCGTCCCTTGAGTCCCGGTCGCATCCAACACCAAAGTTGCACCCTGATCATCTTTAAATTTCACGACCGCGTGCCCCAAACCGGAGGCCCGTTGCGCTTCAGTTTCTTTGCTCAAAAACCCAGCTGACAAGGTCACCATGTCATGCACTTGGTCTGAAGAATATCCTTTTTTCTCCAACACATTCATCATCAAAGACGAGGTTAAGATCGCTAAGTCTTCGCAGTCCCCCCCCTTCAACAACACCGTTTCTTGAATACTCTGCCACCGATCAGACGGCAGCCCCGAAGCCCCCACCCCATCACCCTGGTAATGGTAATTTTTTTGCACATACGCCAAAACAGCCTCGGCAATTTGGGCATTGGACATCGAGGAATTAATCGTCCCAGCCGCATACAAAGACCGGGCCATGAGCTCGATATCGGTGTCTTGCGCATTGATAAGGTACGCCCGATCTCGGAAAGATTGCTCCTCAGGGGAAATCCCCATCGCGGCCTGAAAATCCTCACGCGCCCCGCGCGCGAACTCAGACAGCTGAGTCGGGTCAAAGACCTGCATCACAGTCTGGAAAGACCGAATCTCAGACACTTCATCAAAACTCAATCCAGCAAGCGTCGATACCTGTGGCATGGACACTCGATCTAACACCGACTTGACCGTAGCCTTATCCGCCGCCGTCACCGCCGTCGAGTTCTCAGAGAAATACTGACGACACACCGCTAACTGCGAAGGCGAAAAATGCGCCCTTGCATCCTCGGAATCCAAATAAAATTCCAGTTTTTTCAGCAAGACAGGGTCTCGCCCCAAACCGGTCACAGAATCACTCAAAGACCATCCGACCCCTGAAGACGATGTCGACTCAACCTGAGTAGGATCCCCAGTTAAGCCTAAAGTCTGGGAGGTAATGGGGGGGAGCTGTGACGACACAACTCGGGGGTTATCATCCAATCGAAAAGCTAACATAATCGGCTCCTTAAGACTGCCTGATCACCATGAGAAACAGTCTCTTCAGGATTTATACCCGAACTACACCCACTTGAAACCCACCACTCCCCCTCATTTTTCATGGGGTTTGGCCCCGAATCCCATTAATGGCATCATCGCCAAAGATTTCTCTAAAAATCGGCTCATACGGCAAGGCCGGCACCATCTCCACATACAGTCGGATTTTCGGCAACCCAATCAGCGCCAGCACCCGTTTATATCGCGATAGAATCACCGGATCCGGCTCGGAAAAGCAATCCAATACCAAGGGGAAAACCATATAGTCCGTCCGCCCTAAGCACTGGATCAAAACCTCCACGTAGGTTTCCTCCGTGGCCGCTCCCAATTCCTTGAGCATGAGCGCATACGGCTGATAAAACTCCATCGCCGCCAAAAACGGACACATCATTTTTTTCACGATCAAAGGAATTTGATCAAAATTTCCCAGAACCGACAAGACGCCGTCCTGATCCAAGTAAGAGAAAACCACCACCGCCTGCCGATACGCCATCGAATCCGGACTCATCAGCCCCTGAATCAAGACTCCCAACTCTGCGTCTGTGAGATCTCGTTCAATAACCGTGAAAGACAAAGCGCTCAACTGATCAATTAGGAGGGTACCCATAATCTTCCCAGAATAGCACAAATCCCGATTCTATGGTAATTTCTGCGCATGCTCATTTCTCACTCAGCAGGCGGCATCGTTATCGGACCGCAAGGACGGGTCCTCATTGTCAATCAAAAGCACCGGGCTTGGTCGCTTCCCAAAGGCCATGTCGAGGCCGGAGAAACCCACGAAGAAGCCGCTCGTCGCGAAATCGCCGAAGAAACTGGGGTCACAGATCTCGAACTACTAGGCGAGCTTGGCAGCTACTCCCGATTCAAACTCAACAAAACCGGCGGTGATTCCAAACAAGAACGTAAACACCTCCACTTTTTCGCTTACCTCACCCCGACACTAAAGCTCGCCCCCCAAGACCCCGACAACCCCGAAGCCCGTTGGCTCCATCCCACCAAAATTGAGGCCAAGCTCACCCACCCCAAGGACAAAGAATTCGTCCAAAACCATCTTCCCAGGGCCCTCGCCATGGCCTGCTGTCTCGTCAAAACCACCTTCCCTGATGAACAGACCGGCACCCAACTCCACGCCCAAATTTTGGCCCAAAACCTCGCCGCTTGTCTCCATTTATCCGGGCCCATCACCAGCACCTACACCTGGGAAGGAAAGCCCGAGACCAGCCCCGAATGGGCCAGTGAACTCGTCGTTTTTCGCCCTAAATTAGCCGAACTCATGGCCTTTATTCAAGAAAATCATCCGTACCAAGTCCCGCAATTACTAGTCACCCCATTGAGCCATGGCAGCCTCGCGTATCTCAGTTGGGTAACCACCCAAATTTACGAGCA